>JAAZGT010000205.1 GCA_012511095.1 Alcaligenaceae bacterium | reverse complement strand
CAGGTAGAGGGGGTGGGTGAGGTCGGTTTAGGTGGGAGTTCAATGCCCGCCGTGAGAGTTGACCTCAACCCCATGCTTTTGAATAGTTACGGCATTACCTTAGATGAGGTGAGTCGTGTCCTTAACGAGTCTAATCAAAACCAGCCACGGGGTTTTTTAGAAAATCAGAATCTGCGCTGGATTATTAATACCAACGGTATTTTGTATAAGGCAGCGGACTATAAGGAGCTCGTACTGCGCTGGCAGGATGGCCAAGAGGTGCGTCTTAAGGACGTGGCTGAGGTTTATGATTCTGTAGAAAACGAGTTTAACTTTGGTTTTTTGAATAATGAACAAGCCATTAACCTGATTATTCGTCGTGAAGAATCGGCCAATATTATTGAAACGGTCGATAGGATTAAGTCAAATTTGCCAACCTTAAATGCGCTGCTACCCGCTCAGGTCGATTTAACCATTGCTCAGGATCGTTCACCCAGTATTAGAGCCACATTATTTGAGGCAGAAAAGACACTAATTATTGCCGTTATGCTAGTAGCTTTAGTGGTGTTGGCCTTTTTAAGAACGATTAGAACTACCCTGATCCCCGCTTTGTCGGTGCCGATTTCCTTGTTTTGCACTTTTATCATTATGTATTTTATGGGTTTTTCCCTAAATACGATTTCTTTGATGGCTCTGATAGTGGCGACGGGTTTTGTGGTGGATGACTCCATTGTGGTGGTTGAAAACATCACGCGACATATGGAGCAAGGTCTCCCGCCGATGGAGGCTTCTTTAAAGGGTGCTAAGGAGGTGGGCTTTACAGTAGTGACGATGAGCCTTTCCTTGGTGATCGTGTTTTTACCTTTATTGTGGATTCATGAGATGATTGGCAGGCTGTTTTTTGAGTTTGCCATGACCTTGAGTGCTGCGGTGATGGTGTCATTGGTGGTGTCGTTGACCTTTGTGCCTATGCTCTGTGCCTTGTGGCTTAAGCCTAATACCACCTTTAGTGCAGAAAAAGAGCCTAAAAAGGACAATTTCTTAGGGCGTCTCTTTGAGCGTGTGTATGGTTGGGCTTTTAGCGTTTATAAAGTCACCTTGGGTTGGAGCTTAAAGTGGCGCTTTGTGACCTTCTTTGCGCTTGTGTTGGTGGTCATATTAAATGTGCATTTATTTATCACTGTACCTAAGGGCTTTTTCCCGCAACAAGATACGGGCATGATTCGCGGCATGTTCAGGGTGGATCAGGGCACTTCTTTTGAAGCAATGAAACCCAAATTTGATGAGTATCGACGCATTATTTTGTCCGATCCCAATGTTGAAACCGTCAGTGGCTATGTGGGTGGGCGCGGAGGTAGCACCAGCAGTTTTATGACCATTCAGTTAGTGCCTTTTGATGAGCGTGAGCTTAGTTCACAAGAGGTGATTAATCAATTACGTCGTAAATTAGCCGATATACCTGGTTCTTCGATGTTCTTATTCGCGATGGGCGACCTACCAGGTGGCGGTGGTTTAGGTGGTCAGTCGGGTGGGGATTACCAGTTCTTATTAAAAGCAGGTGATTTGCCGACCTTGCGTGAATGGACTGAGAAAATGCGCATTGCGATGCAAGCCATGCCTGAGTTGGTCGACGTTTCTGATAGTGCAGATGATAGGGGGCGCCGTCTCGAATTAACGATTGATAGGGAAAAAGCACAACGTTTAGGTGTCGATATGGGCCTTGTCGCCAATACCCTAAATAATCTCTATGCTTCACGCCAAGTGTCGATTATTTATGAAGAGTTAAATCAATATAATGTGGTTTTGGGAGCGGCTCCGCAATATGCTCAAGATGCCTCAGTGCTCGATGATTTAATGGTGTTGACTAATGATGGACGCAGTATCCCAATTAGTAGCTTTACTACCTTAAGCGTGGGGAGTGCGCCTTTGTCCGTGGGTCAACAAGGCGGCATGCTGGCTGAGTCCATTGGTTTTGCTTTGGCTGAGGGTGTCACCTTAGAGCAGGCTCAGGTAGCCATTGATGAGGCGATGATTCGCATTAATTTACCAACGCGTTTAGTACAAGCGGGTTTTGATGGTACTGCCGCCGATTTCGAGAAAATGCAGCAGCAACAGCCTATTATGCTGTTAGTGGTGGTTGTACTCTTGTATTTATTACTCGGTGTTTTATATGAGAGCTATATTCACCCGATTACCATTTTATCGACCTTGCCATCAGCAGGTTTTGGCGCTTTACTGGCCTTAAATATGGTGAATATGGAGTTTACAATTATTGCTTTGATTGGGCTCTTTTTATTGATCGGTATTGTTAAGAAAAATGCCATCATTATGATTGACTTTGCACTGCAAAGACAAAGAGCCTCTAATTTAAGCGCTGAAGAGGCCATATATGAGGCCTGTTTAGTGCGCTTTAGACCCATTTTGATGACCACTTTTTCAGCAATTTTTGGGGCTTTACCTTTGATTTTAGCAACAGGCGCGGGTGTTGAAATGCGCCAACCATTGGGTATTACTATTGTGGGTGGTTTGGTCATGAGTCAAATCTTGACCTTGTATAGTACCCCTGTGATTTTCCTCTATCTGGATAATCTGTCCAAATGGCTTAAACGTAGGCTATCTAGACGTAAAAAAATAGTTGAGACTGAGCTATGAGTATCAAGCGATTCATGTTAATAATTTCTACAACGACTATATTAGCTGGCTGTGCCGTAGGTCCTGATTATCAGGTGCCTGAGACCGATGTGGCCGCTGCCTTTAAGGGGGCACCGGTACGCAGTGAGCAATGGATAGAGGTTAAGGTGGCTGATGCTTGGATACGAGGTGATTGGTGGACGCAATTCAATGACAGCGATCTTAATCAATTGATGTCACGTTTAAACCAAGAAAACCAAAATGTGGCCCAAGCCTTGGCACGTTACCAAGAGGCCATGGCGAGCACCCGAGGCGCTCGTGCTGAGTGGTTTCCTACCGTCGGTACCCGCACCACAGCCACGCGCTCGGGTGGTTCAGAGCGTCGTCCTTCTGAGCGATACTCCTTAGGTGGTGATGCTTCGTGGGAAGTTGACCTATGGGGGCGCATTAGCCGTCAGGTAGAGTCTAGAAAGGCTTTGCAAGATGCTGTGGCTAGTGATTTGGCTGATGTGCGTTTAAGTATGCAGGTGCAACTATTGCAAAACTATGTTGCCCTACGTAGTACAGATTTAGAGCGTGAGTTATTAAGACAAATTATTAACTCTTATCAGCAGTCCTTAGAAATTACCCGTAATCGTTATAACCAAGGAGTTGCTGCTTATGCCGATGTGGTGCAAGCTGAGGCACAATTAGAAAATGCCCGTGCTGATGCAATTTCAGTGGAAACGGCTCGTAGCAATTATGAAAATGCCATTGCTGTGTTAATTGGTCAAACCCCTTCAAGCTTTAGCTTGGCCGAAAGGGTGAATTATTTACCTGAGCTGATTCATGTGCCAGTAGGTATACCCTCAGAGCTATTACGTGCAAGACCAGATATTGCGGCGGCAGAGCGTCGGGTCGCTGCAGCCAATGCGCAAATTGGTGTGGCTCAATCGGCTTGGCTCCCAAACTTGAGTCTTTCAGCAAGTGGGGCCTATGAGGCAGCACGATTTTCTGATTGGTTTAGTTCACCCATTAATGTGTGGTCATTAGGTCCGCAATTAGTGCTCAATATTTTAGATGGTGGTGCGCGTCGAGCGCGAGTAGACTCCGCGCGAGCTTCTTATCAGGCAGAGGTGGCCGCTTATAGGCAAACGGTATTAACAGCTATGCGTGAGGTGGAAGATGCACTTGCCGCCAGTGCTAATTTAGCCCGTGAGCAAGAGACACAATTACGCGCCTTAAACGCAGCCCGACAGTCATTACAAATTACTTTAAATCAGTATATGGCGGGCTTAGTTGATTTCTTGAGCGTTGCTCAGGTTCAAAACAGCACCTATAATGCAGAGATACGTCAATTAAATTTACGCACTCGACGCTTACAAAATCAAGTTGACTTGATTCGAGCACTCGGAGGTGGTTGGGAAAGCCCACGCTTATTACAAGCTAATAATTGATTCAATACATTCCTGTTGATTAAATTCTCCAAAGGATAGTTTATGCCATTTTTTAAATGTGATTCGATGAATGATTTTCCGCATGATTTCGCCATAGATGATGTCGTTTGTGGTCTTAAAGAAAAGCGACTTGAGTGGCGCAAAGAGCAAAACCGCTTAGAGGAAAAGGGCGGTCGTCATTTGCCGTCGCCTGAGATTGTTGCCGAAGCCGTTCGATCGTTGACTGGTGCTTTATTCCCGATGCGTTTAGGTCCTGAGGATTTGGTCCAAGAAAACGAGGATTTTTATGTGGGCTACACCCTTGGCAAGGCCTTAAATTTGTTATTAACACAGGTGCGCCTAGAGTTATTACAACAAGAGCAAAATAATGGCGTCGACCAAGACGCCGTTCGCACAAAAGCAGTTGATGTGGTGCGCAAATTTGCAGCCACCTTACCACAAATTAGGGGTTTGTTAGACCAAGACGTGCGTGCCGCTTTCCGTGGAGATCCAGCGGCGACTAGTGTGGACGAGGTATTGCTTTGCTATCCAGGAGTTCATGCGATGGTGTCGCACCGTATTGCCCATGAGCTCTACAAATTAAAGGTGCCTGTGATTGCTCGCGTCATTGCCGAGTTGTCGCATAGCCACACTGGGATTGATATTCACCCAGGAGCGACGATTGGTTCAGGTTGTTTTATTGATCATGGTACGGGTGTGGTAATTGGTGAAACCGCCATCATTGGTAAAAATGTTCGTATTTATCAGGCAGTGACTTTAGGTGCAAAAAGCTTCCCGAGTGATGAGCACGGTAATCTCCACAAAGGCCATGAGCGTCACCCCATTGTTGAGGATGATGTGGTTATTTACGCCGGGGCGACCATTCTTGGCCGTATTGTGATTGGTAAAGGTTCAGTCATTGGGGGTAACGTTTGGCTTACCCGTGCGGTGCCTGCAGGTAGCGTGATTAGTCAGGCTGATCCTTGTGGCGATAGTGATATGGGTTTGTAAATCACCATGGGTTTAATTCAGTGGTTTTAGCTCGCTTATTTAAGCGCGAGCACAAACTATAAAATAAAAGCTGAGGTCAAAAAACCTCAGCTTTTATGATTGAAGCTCCTGTCTTCAGCGTTGGGTCACCCTGAAGTGTTTTTTGCAGATATCAAATAATTCTTGCTGATGCTCATCCATGCCAAGTAGTATGTTTTGCATTTTCTGTTGACCCGGTAATTCAAGTGCTACTT
>JAAZGT010000204.1 GCA_012511095.1 Alcaligenaceae bacterium | reverse complement strand
CGACGGCGCTTCTCAGTAGCACAGGTTTGGTCATAAATGATGATAGTAGTACCTTCGATTTTGCGAATTTCCTCCATCACCATGTCGTAATCATCGCGATGGTGGATTTCAGGATTAGCTACTAAACTTATGCCCTTGTATTTTTCAGGTTCATCACTAACGATGACGACTTTTTTGACGCCCTCGGCCACTAAACTTGCGTTAATCATCGGTACCGTTAAGGTGCCATCAACTGGTTGTCCGCCAGTCATAGCCACGGCATCGTTGTATAAAATACGGTAGGTGATATTAGCTTTAGCAGCAATGGCTGCTCGAATAGCAAGAATGCCCGAGTGGAAATAGGTGCCATCCCCCAAGTTAGCAAAAATATGTTTGGTATTGGTAAAGTGCTGCTGACCAATCCAAGTGACGCCTTCACCGCCCATTTGCGTAAAGGTGTCGGTGTTACGATCCATCCAGATGGTCATATAGTGACAACCAATACCTGCAACTGCGCGTGAGCCCTCAGGCACACGGGTAGAGGTGTTGTGCGGGCAGCCAGAGCAGAACCAAGGCTTGCGCTCAGCGACAACAGAAATGCGTTGCGTATCTTTTTCTTTGGCGTGAATAATGGCAATGCGTGCTTCGATAGTGGCACGTATCTTTGGTGGTAAATCTCGTGTTAATAAGCGTTGAGCAATGGCCTTAGCAATAATGGCAGGAGAGAGTTCAGCATTGGGCGGTAACAACCAAGGGCCACGAGGCACAGACCACTCACCACCACCTGACTCCTTGGTACCATATTTACCATACACCTCGGGACGTACATCATCGCGCCAGTTATAGAGCTCCTCTTTGATGGCGTACTCCATGATTTGACGCTTTTCTTCGACCACTAAGATCTCATCCAGACCCGTAGCGAATTCACGCGCGCCTTGAGCTTCTAGTGGCCATACACAGCCCACCTTGTATAGACGGATACCTAAGGCCTCACAGGCTTTTTGATCAAGACCGAGATCGATTAATGCCTGTCTTACGTCGAGATAGGCCTTGCCTGCAGTCATGATGCCGAATTTAGCATCAGGTGAATCGATAATGATTTGGTCGATTTTATTGGCACGCACATAGGCTAAGGCGGCGTACCAGCGATAGTTATTTAAACGCTCCTCTTGAGCTAAGGGGGTATCAGGCCAACGAATATTTAGGCCATCAGGAGGTAATTCAAAGTCTTCAGGGTAAACCGGTTGTACGCGATTAACATCCATATCAACCGAAGCGCTAGACTCAACCACATCAGTTACACACTTCATACTGACCCAAAGGCCAGAGTAACGGCTCATGGCCCAACCATGGATGCCGAAGTCTAAATACTCTTGTACGCTTGATGGATAAAGCACAGGAATACCTGCTGCCTGCAAAATGTGTTCAGATTGATAGGCAACCGTAGAGGATTTAGCCCCATGGTCATCACCAGCTATCAAAAGTACACCACCATGTCGTGCTGTACCAGCATTGTTCGCGTGCTTGAATACATCCATTGAGCGGTCGAGGCCCGGCCCCTTGCCGTACCACATCGCAAAAACCCCTTCGCGGGTGGCTTCTGGGAATAAATTTAATTGCTGTGTGCCCCAAACACTTGTGGCTGCTAAATCCTCGTTAAGACCTGGTTGGAATACAATATCGTGTTTGTCTAAATGCTTTTTTGCATCCCATAAGGCTAAATCCACATTGCCTAAAGGGGAGCCGCGATAACCTGAGATAAAACCAGCTGTATTTAGTCCCTCTTGCTGATCGCGTAATTTTTGAATAAGGGGAAGCCTCACCAAAGCTTGTGTACCATTCATAAAAACACGCCCAGAACGTGACGTGTACTTGGTATCCAAGGTGATTTCCTCGTGGCCAGGGGCTAATTCGCAGGTTAATGCATTGGTATTTTTATATGCGTCATATGAGCCCGTGTGCTTGCCTACCGTGGTGGTAGTATTATCTAACGGATTATCAATCGCTTTATTCATCCGTGTTGTCTCCTAATTTTTGATTTACGCAATGGGGTAGTTTTGCGCTTATAATCGTTGGCATCTTTTGAATGCCTGTCATATATTATGCGCTATTGTTAGCATTTTTTTAATTAGGGTAAAACCGATAGGCTCTATATGAGCAACTGCTAATGTCCTAGCTGTCAGGGGTTTTTATATATTTTAGTCATTGGGTTTTTTAATGGATAACTTCAAATCTAAACTATTTTCTTTGATCGAATGGATCAATCGTCGATGGATTTTAATGACGATTATTTTGAGTATCGTGTTTTGGGTAGTTAGTAGTAATTTTTTAATCGGTCTAATGGTCGCTTTCTTTATTGTGGTCTTTTTTATGTTAATTCATGCTTTGATCAAATTAAGCGAATACAAAAAAGATAATGAGCAATAAAAAAGCTCCGAAAAAT
>JAAZGT010000203.1 GCA_012511095.1 Alcaligenaceae bacterium | reverse complement strand
TTGCGCAGCATGTGGACCCACATATTCACATCGTTAATGCGGGCGATGGCCGACATTCGCATCCGACTCAAGCTTTACTGGATATGTACACTATCCGCCACTATAAAAAGGATTTCCATAACCTAAAAGTGGCTATTGTGGGTGATATTCTTCACTCTCGTGTTGCACGCTCTAATATTCACGCCCTAAGTATTTTAGGGGTTCCTGAGATTCGTGTGATTGGCCCTAGAACTCTGATTCCTAGTGATATTGGTCATATGGGTGTGCGCGTTTATCACGATATGAATGAGGGGCTACGTGATGTTGACGTGGTGATTATGTTGCGTATTCAAAATGAACGCATGACGGGTGCTTTTATCCCGTCTTCACATGAGTATTTTAAAAACTATGGTCTTACCATGGAAAAGTTAGCAAACGCCAAAGACGACGCTATTGTGATGCACCCTGGGCCAATGAATCGTGGCATTGAAATTGCTACTGATGTCGCTGATTCTCCTCAAGCGGTGATTTTAGACCAAGTTACTTTTGGTATTGCGGTACGCATGGCGGTGATGAGTATTGTTGCGGGGGCATCTAAATAATGAGAATTTTAATTAAAAACGGTCGCTTACTCGATCCAAAGCACAAATTAGATGCCGTTCACGATATTGCGATTGCAGGTCAACGTATTGTTGCCATCGATCCAGATGATTTTGAGGCTGATCGCATAATTGATGCGACTGGCTTAGCGGTAATTCCAGGTTTAGTCGACCTATCAGTACGCTTACGAGAGCCAGGTTATGAGCATCGTGACACGCTAGAAAATGAGCTTATGGCTGCTTTATCGGGTGGTGTGACGCGCTTAGTTCTACCTCCTGACACTGACCCCACCCTTGATGAACCAGCGCTAGTTGAGATGTTAAAGCATCGTGCCCGTATGCTTAACCAAACCTATGTTTACCCATTGGGCGCCATGACAAAGGGTCTAGAGGGTGAGCAGATTACAGAGATGGCTGAGTTAACTCGTGCGGGTTGTATTGCTTTTTCTCAAGCTAATCGTCCATTACCTGATTTAGGTACACTTAAACAATGTATGCAATATGCCAAGGGCTTCGATTATAGTCTTTGGGTGAGACCGCATGAGCGCACCCTGACTGGTAATGGTGTTGCTGCTAGTGGTGAGGTAGCTACACGCCTAGGTTTAGCAAGTATCCCCGTGCAGAGCGAAACCATTGCCCTGCATGCTTTATTTGAGCTACAACGAAGTATTGGCGTGCGTTTGCATATTTGTCGTATTTCTAGCGCCCAAGGTGTTGATCTAGTACGTCAAGCTAAGGCAGAGGGTTTGCCGGTGACTTGTGACGTTTCAATTAATAATGTGCATTTAACCGATGTCGATATTGGTTTCTACGATAGTAATTACCGTTTAGAGCCTCCATTGCGTGGTCAGCGTGATCGTGATGCCATTACGCAAGGTCTAATTGATGGCACCATTGATGCCATTTGTTCGGATCATATTCCTCTAGATGATGAGGATAAGCTCGTACCATTTCCTGAGGCGGTACCTGGTGCTTCGGGTGTGGAGCTATTATTCTCTTTAGTCTACAAGTGGGCTCAGGAAAATAATATTCCTTTATTAGATGCCTTAACCAAAGTAACTTGTCATCCGGTGTCTATTCTGCAGCAAGCAGCACCAGCCTTCTCAGCTTGTGGTCAATTGAAAGTTGGCTCACCAGCTGATATTGCTTTAGTGGATTTAGATGAGTATTGGACGGTTAACCGTGAGAGCTTAATCAGTCAGAGTGTGCATACGCCATTTATTGACTACCAAGTACCTGGTCGTGTGAAACTAACCATTGTTAGTGGTCGCGTGATGTGGGAGTCTGAGGAGTGATTGTAGTCAGATTATTACGCTTTGTTATTCGTTTAGTATTGCTTATTGTTTTACTGATCGCGGGGCTTTTTCTTACAGGCTTCATCTTCCCAATGCTCAGCATTTCTAAGCGTGAGGCCATTATTAAGTCTTGGTCTAAGCTATTAATTGGGGTTTTAGGCGTTAAGGTTAATATCGAGGGCGAGCCCATTATGCAAGGTGGGGTAATGTTGGTCGCCAACCATGTATCATGGATTGATATTTTTATTTTGAATAGCTGCCGTACTACTGCTTTTGTGGCTAAAAAGGAGATTGAAGCTTGGCCTATTGTGGGGCGTTTGGTCGCACAGTCTGGCACGATCTTCGTTGACCGTTCTAGCCGCTCTGCGATGCGCGGGGTCAGTGAGGAGCTCAATAAACGCTATGACAATGGCATGTGCACGGGTCTTTTCCCTGAGGGCACGACCACGGATGGTTTTTCGGTAAAGAGTTTCTTTGGTGGTTTGTTAGATGCACCACTAAAAGCGCAGGTGCCGATTCAGCCAGTCGCTATTTTGCTCTATTACAAAGGCGAGCGCAGTGGTTACCCATCTTTTATCGGTGACCAAACCTTAGTGCATAATATTTGGATCTTGCTAAGTAATTGGGGTATTGCAGTAACGGTTAGGTACTTAGAACCGATTACTGAGCGCGGTGTGCCTAGTGAATTAAATCGCGTTGAGGCGGCTAATCTTAGCTATGAGTTGATTAAAGCCGAGGTTGAACGCGATGTTGTTGATAAGACCGCTCAGATGGATACGGCTGCATCAACAAAATAGTCTTTTATCTCTTTTTCAATCTTTAATTAGTCAATGCTTAAGACTTCGTTTTAATC
>JAAZGT010000202.1 GCA_012511095.1 Alcaligenaceae bacterium | reverse complement strand
CTGACTCTCAATTTCAAAACGGAATATCATATCAAGGAGCCTCTTCATGCAACCTACTATAGTTGCGTATATTTTTTTAGCTATTGCCATAACCTTTGAAATCATCGCAACTGCGGTGCTGGTTAAAACAGAGCAATTTACACGCATCATTCCAAGTGCTTTGGTTATTTTATTTTACGGTGCATCTTTTTATTTTCTTTCTTTAAGTTTAAAGTATATTCCTGTAGGTATAGCATATGCACTTTGGAGTGGAGTAGGTATTGTATGTATTGCATTAATTGGTTTTTTGTTTTATAAACAGCGTTTAGATTTACCTGCCGTGACAGGTATTATTTTAATCATAGCTGGTGTCTTGGTGATTAACTTGTTTTCTAAATCACTGACAAACAGCTAAAAACATAAATATATAAAAAACCAATCCTATAAATGAGGAGGCACTCCATGGTAGTAAATACCAAAACTATTCCACCGATTCTGCAAGATTTGCGCATACCGGTAATTGGCGCACCGATGTTTACGGTGAGCTATCCAGAGCTTGTTAAGGCGCAGTGTAAGTCAGGTATTGTTGGTTCATTTCCAGCATTAAATGCACGTACAAGCGAATTATTAGATGATTGGCTGACAGATATCAACGCAGAGCTTGATACCTACAAAAAAGAAAATCCACAAGTGACGGTTGGACCTATTGCTGTTAACCTAATTATCCATCGCACAAATCCGCGTCTACAAGAGGATTTAAACACTTGTGTGAAGCATAAGGTGCCTATTATTATTACTTCCTTGATGGCGCCTGTACCTGAGTTGATTGAAGCAGTTCATTCCTATGGTGGTATTGTGCTACATGATGTGATCAATGTACGTCATGCTAAAAAAGCCATTGAGGCGGGTGTTGATGGTTTGATCTTAGTGGCTGCTGGTGCCGGTGGACATGGTGGCACTACGTCACCTTTAGCCTTAGTGGGTGAGGTCAAGAAGTTTTTCTCAGGACCGATTATTTTATCTGGTGCAATCTCGACTGGTGATGCGGTTTTAGCAGCTCAAGTGATGGGTGCGGACTTTGCATATATTGGTACGAAATTCATTGCTAGCGAAGAGGCTAGGGCTGTGGATGAGTATAAACAAGCGATTGTAAATGCCAATGCGGCTGATATTGTTTATACCGATTACTTCTCTGGCGTTCATGGAAATTACTTAAAAGAAAGTGTCACTAGAGCAGGGCTAGAGCTTGCAGACTTAGACAAACTCAATAAAGACAATCTAAGCTTTGTAAAAGAAGGTGCTAATGCTAAAACGTGGAAAGACATTTGGGGAGCTGGGCAGGGCGTTGGTTTAATTGATGAGGTTTTAGATGTTGCCACCATTGTGGATAACTTAGAAAATGAATATCAAGTGGCAGTGGATCGTGTTGCTACTTTCAAAAATTAAATAGTTTTTTAAATTATAAATAGTGACTAGTTTTTTGAATTAATTTAAATTACTAGTCACTTTTTTATTTTATATTTCAATTTTTAATTGTGAACTTCAAAAATGAAGTTAGTAATTAGATATGTTCTAAATTATTAGTTATTATTTGAATCAGATTTTTATGTGTTTTAGAGTTGATTTTAGCCTTTCAAAAACAAAGTAGATAATCGGACTGCATCCAAAACTTCACTGACGATTTGAATAGCAGTTCAAATCATTATTTAGTATTCGAAGCTACTTCAAAATAGAAGTAGGTTTTTAGACTTGATTCAAATAATTATTAGAAATTTGACTATTCTTTCAATTTACAACCGCATTATTGAAAAGCTGTAATGACCCAGTAAAAACCTGCTCAGGTCTTAATTTGATATTATGGAGAAAATTTGACCATGAGTACAGAGATGAAGTCAGAGAATCGTCGTTGGACAGCCAAGCGTAAAAGTGCGTTAGTTTT
>JAAZGT010000201.1 GCA_012511095.1 Alcaligenaceae bacterium | reverse complement strand
CGATACCGAAGAGGGTGAAGAGTCTTCAGAAGAATAGTTTCAGTTTGAAAATATTCTTAACCCTTGCATGCGTTAAACTTGCGTGCAAGGGTTTTTTTATTTAGATTAGAAAAATGATAGAGTCAATTCGTTTAATTGTCGGTTTAGGTAATCCCGGTCCAAAATATGAAACAACAAGGCATAATGCTGGATTTTGGTTGGCTGATTTAATAGCAGATGATTTTCATGCCGATTTCAAGTTAGAAAATAACTTCTTTGGTGAAGTGGCTAAGTTTAGACATGGTGGTGAAAATGTTTATCTACTTAAGCCTGCCACCTACATGAACCTTTCAGGCAAATCAGTACAAGCACTTAGCCATTTTTATAAAATTCCTCTAGAAAGTATTTTGGTACTTCATGACGAACTCGACCTTATGCCAGGCCAAGTAAAATTAAAAAAAGGTGGCGGTCATGCAGGTCATAATGGTTTGCGTGATATTCAAAACAAAATGGGTAGCAGTAACTACTGGCGTCTACGGGTCGGTATTGGCCATCCTCGTAACTTGAATCTTAGTCAAGGTGTTGCAGACTTTGTGCTCCATATGCCATCGAAAGAGGATCATGAGCGCATTGTTGATGCTTTATATCGCGCTAGACACGCTGTGGCAGCGTTATTAGACGGTGATAAAGATAAAGCAAATCGCCTTTTAGCTGAGCCTAAATAATCGAGCGTAACATGAGTAATAGGCAATCCTTAGCGACAACCCAGTCAAGCAAAAAGCAACCAACACCACCATCACAAGCTGAGCGTTTTGGGGCACAATTGCGTGACTTTTTCCGTTTCCTAGTTAAGCCTGACTTTCGTCGTGGTTATGGGCGTGGCGCAGGCGATGGTTGGTTTAAAGACTGGCAATTAAATACTTCTTGGAAACGATTATTTCAATGGGCAGCCTTTATGTGGGCCATGAATCTTTTGATTTTAGCGCCTATTGCTATTGTTGCTGCAGAGGGTGTTGATGCGACGCATCGCATCAAGTTCTCTTTTATTTTGTTGCCTTTAGCAGTGCTGTGGGCTCCTGTAGTAGAGGAGATCTTGTTCCGCTTTAATATACGGCGACCTTTGCTAGCCCTCTGGATGATGCCAGTGATGTTTTTTGTGCTTTTAAAACAGGGCACAGTGATTGGCACCCTATGTTTGATATTGGTTTTAGCTGTGATCATGATTGTTTACCCAAGACTGGGTTTAGACAGCTACGGCAAGTATTGGCGTTTGCCCTTTGGTTTTTTAAGGGTGTATCGCAAGTATTTCGTTTTTGTGATGCATCTCTTGGTGTTTAGTTTTGCCTACATACATCTTTTTAACTACGAGTTTAAATCGGTGAGCTTGGTTGCAACCTTATTAATGGTTTTGCCGCAGTGGTTTTCGGGTTTGGCTTTGATGTGGATGCGAGTTAGGTATGGCATTGCCAATGCGATTTATTTGCATGCTATTTTTAACGGTGGTCCCGTGGTGCTGCTGATGCTTGTGAAGTTGCTTGGTTTGCCACTAGAGTAAGTCAAAGCTTAAGCTTATTGTTTTTATACACCTTATACAAAAATTGATAATCCGTTATTTCACTGTATATATCTGATATTACGGTTAAAATAACGGGCTATTATTTATATTTATCTAATTAATTTTCAGGATTAATATGGCACTTCAATGTGGTATTGTCGGTTTACCTAACGTAGGTAAATCAACCTTATTTAATGCGCTTACCAAAGCGGGTATTGCCGCAGAAAACTATCCCTTTTGTACTATCGAGCCTAACGTAGGTATTGTTGAGGTACCTGACCCACGTTTAGATAGCTTAGCTGAAATTGTTAAGCCTATCCGTACTTTACCAGCAACCGTTGAGTTTGTTGATATTGCTGGTCTTGTGGCTGGCGCCTCCAAGGGTGAGGGCTTAGGTAACCAGTTCTTAGCCAATATCCGTGAAACCCATGCCATTACTCATGTTGTTCGTTGTTTTGAAGACGATAATGTAGTGCACGTCTCTGGTCGTGTTGACCCAATTAGTGATATTGAGGTGATTAATACTGAGCTAGCCTTAGCTGACTTGGCCTCTGTTGAGCGCGCCCTAGACCGTGCCTCACGTACTGCTCGTTCTGGTGATAAAGAAGCTCAAAAGCTATGTGCTGTATTAGAGCGTATCGCGCCTGTACTTAATGAAGCCAAGAGCATTCGCAGTATGGATCTTGACGATGATGCCTTAGCTTTAATCAAGGGCTTTAACTTTATTACAGCTAAGCCAGTACTTTATATTGCTAACGTCCGCGAAGATGGTTTCACTGATAACCCACACCTAAAAGCAGTCGAAGAGTACGCTGCACAAGAAAATGCCGAGGTTGTTGCTGTTTGTGCGGCTGTTGAGGCTGAAATTGCTGACCTCGATGACGAAGACAAGCAAATTTTCTTAGAGGATATGGGCATGTCGGAGCCGGGTCTTAACCGCGTGATTCGTGCTGCATACAAGTTATTGGGTCTACAAACTTACTTTACTGCTGGCGTTAAAGAAGTCCGTGCGTGGACCATCAAGGTGGGTGACACTGCGCCACAGGCTGCAGGTGTGATTCACACGGACTTTGAGCGCGGTTTTATTCGTGCCCAAACCATTGCTTATGATGACTTTATTAATTTCAAAGGCGAGCAAGGTGCTAAAGAAGCTGGTAAGCAGCGCGCCGAGGGTAAGGATTACATCGTTAATGATGGCGATGTGATTAATTTCTTATTCAACGTCTAGTGATTTATGAATAAACTGCTTAAGCGTAGCGGGGTCGCCTTAGTCCTTTTATTACTGGTCGCAGTAGTAGGTGGGGCGATTTTTTTACTTAATTTTGATCCTAAGGTTTATCAAGACCGTTTGGTCAAAGAGGTTAAGCTACGCTATGAGCGTGATTTAAAAATTAACGGGGATATTGAGGTTTCTGTATTTCCTCGTATCGGACTTAGAGTAAGCGATGTCACCTTATCCAATAAAAACTCAGATGAGGAATTCTCATCGATGGAGGAGGTGCGTTTTGGGGTTGCTTTATGGCCTTTATTATTTGACCGCTTCTTAGTTGACCACGTTAAGGTGAGCGGTTTTAAATCTCATATCGTGCGTTATCCCGATGGCAGCCTAAATATCGATGATTTCTATGCCCTACCACCTGATTTTGATCAGGAGCAACTGGCACACCGTCGCCAACAGATCGAGGCTGCTGGGGGTAGTAGACCACGTGGTCGTATGGAGGTTAATGAGTTTAAGGTTGATATTGCCGGCCTAGATCTAGAGGGTGGTAGCGTTTTATTTGAGGATCAAAGTAATGAACGCCAGTTTAGCCTTGGGGATATGAATATCTATACAGGTCGAATTACTTTTGCTGAACCTTTTTCCTTAACACTTACTGCCAAAGTAGATGCACGCGACCCTAGTGATAATGCCACACTTAATATGCGCGGTATGATGCGGCTTGATCCAGTCGGTTATATTTATGAGGCTGAGCGTTTAAATGCTACCCTACAAGGTCAAATCAAAGGTTACAAAATCGATGAGGCGAGCCTAAGTGGTAGCTTTAGTCTTGATGACTACTCGGGCTATGCTAATGCCAAAGCTTTTAAGCTTTTGCTAAATCTGAGTGCCTTAGATATGCAAAATAGCATAGCTAATTTTAGTTTAGAGACTCAGGCTGATGAGCTCGGTTTGAGTCGTGTAGATACGCAGTTATTAGCCGAAAACCTCAGTCTCAACGGTAGCGTTGCTGATAGTGAAAAGCGTTTATTATCATGGCAGCTCAATAGTCCTAATCTTAGTTTTTCTGATTTTGATGCAACCGGTGAGCCACTTACTGGAACCGTCCAGTTTCAAGGCGAAGAGAGTATGGACGTTAATGTTTCATTCGATGGCTTTAGTGGCTTGGCTTCCGACTTAAGGGTCAAAGAAAGTACGCTTAAAGGCAAATACCTGAGTTCAGCTAATCGTGCCATTGATATTGATTTAACCTCTCCGCTTAACCTTAATTTATTAAGAGGTGGTTTTGAATTTGAGGAACTTAGTGGTGTGGTGCGTTTAAGTGATGTTGATATATCACAAGAGGCATCAGTCAGCGGCTTTATTAGGGGCGCACTTCTTAGTGAACTAAAACCCTATGTGCACTACAATATTGATGCTTTAATTGATTCAGAGCGTCTACACTTAGTCGGTTCCTTAGATGGTGTGTCCAAACCAAAAGTTAATTTTTCCTTGACCGCAGAGACCTTAGATTTGGATCGCGTCTTAGGGGTGGAGCGCAGTGCAAACACAAAAACTGCTGATGAGCCTAAGACTACAGCTAAAATCGAAAAAACTCCCGAAGGTGCTGAAGTGGCCGATGGCGAAGCGCCTAGTGTATCCGAAATAACACTACCTGCTGTTGGTAGTTTAAGCTTAAATCAGGAGCTTCTGTCACGTTTAAGTGGTTATGGTGTTTTAGCTGCTGATAAATTAACGTACCGTGGCCTAGAGTTCTTAGATTTTTCTACTGGTGTAGCTTTTGGCTCTGGCAGTAATTTTGACTTTGAATCCTTTCAGGCAAAGGTATTTGGCGGTGAATTATCATCTAGCCTTGGGCTTTCTTTAGATAGTGGTCGAGTTGATTTAAATTTTGAAATCGTCGGTGCAGATATAGAGCAACTCTTACAGTATTTTAAAGCGCGCGTTTTATTAAATGGTAAAGCGGTTATTCAAGGGGTACTGCAGTCTCAGGGCTTTAATCAACAAGAGTTGTTAAATAATCTTGATGGTAATCTTAAGTTAGATATAAAACAGGGTGTTTTGCACGGTTTCTCTGTTAATAAGGTGCTTGACGATATTAATTACATTGTCGATACAGGTTCACAGCAATTATTTTTTGATGAGAGCGATCAGACGCCTTTTGAGAGCTTTATGTTTGACTCCCAAATTGATCAGGGTGTGATTAGCTTTGAGGAATTTAAACTCGAAGACAAGGCTTTTTCCTTGCATCAAAAGGAAAGTAATAGTAGTTATAATTTGCTTAACGGCAATCTTGATATGCACTTACAGTTCACAGCTAAACGACCTGTGAGCGCTCAAAGGGGTGGTGTTAAGGTTAAGGTCAAAGGGATTAGTATTCCGATTCAAATTTGGAATGAACAAGATTCGATTCAGATAAAAACAGAAATACAGGGGCTTCATCAATAAAGGCCCTGCATTAAAAAATAATAAATAGAAGTTATAGCTCCCGCTTAAGTCGGGAGCTATTTATTTGCGGTAAGACGACGGAATTTCTCCATTAACTCGTCTTGGGATTCATCCCACTCG
>JAAZGT010000200.1 GCA_012511095.1 Alcaligenaceae bacterium | reverse complement strand
TGAAGTGCTGGGAGTTAAAGAGTCATCTTTCATAATCATCAATCTATTGAGTTACAGTCTTCGCTGTAGAACATTGTTGCATCTTTATTTGAAGTAAGTATGACATTTCTAAAGCAACCCTAGAGTAAATAGAGAGAAACCCCTAAATTTAAGCTAAGATATCCTTTTATTCTAGGAGGAGGAAATAGTGGAAAATATTTATTCAATTGATGGGATTATCCCAGTAATACATGAAACGGCATTTGTACACCCAACAGCGGTAATTATTGGTGATGTAATTATTGGTCCTGGTGTGTATGTGGGCCCATTGGCTAGCCTGCGTGGTGACTACGGTCGCATCATTATGAAAGAGGGTTCAAATATTCAAGACACCTGTGTTATTCACGGTGATGGACGACAAGATACTATTGTCGAAGAAGACGGTCACATTGGTCATGGTGCGGTGATTCATGGTTGCGTGATTGGCCGTAATGTCTTGGTTGGTATGAATGCCGTGGTAATGGACGAGGTACATGTCGGCGATAATAGTATAATTGGGGCAACGGCTTTCGTAAAAGCGGGTATGGAGATCCCACCTTATAGTCTCGTAGCAGGCGCACCTGCAAAAATTATAAAAACGCTCACTGACGATGACTTAAAACACAAGGTCTTGGGTACTCATAAGTATCAACGCTTAGCTCGACGTAGCAATAAGAGTTTAATACGAGTACAGCCATTGCGTGAGGTCCCTAACGATCGTCCGCGTTTAACTCCGGAGCAGATTTTACCGGAGTATTTATTAGATGAATCAACGAGGTAAGTAATTACTATGGCGCTTTTTGCCCCTGAGAAAATCAAAGAAAACTTTGCACAACTACAACAAAAAATTGTTGAATGCTGTCAACGAGTTGGTCGTAACCCTGATGAGGTACGTTTAATTCCAGTAACCAAGGAGTTTTCTCCTGCGGTGATTGAATTGGCTTATGCCTGCGGTTATAAGCAGGTCGGTGAAAATAAGGTTCAAGAGTTAGTAGATAAGCATGAGGCCCTCAAGGCTGAGGGTGCTTATGAGGATTTGGGCTTTATTTTAATCGGTCATCTGCAAAGCAATAAAGCGCGTTTTTTAGCGGATCATGTCAGTGAGTTTCACGCATTAGATTCTTTGCGTTTAGCAGCTCGTCTTGATCGTTTTATGTTAGAGGCTGGTCGTGTTTTACCAGTTTATGTGCAAGTAAATACCAGTGGTGAAGAGAGTAAATACGGCTTAGACCCTTCTGAGTTGCCAAGCTTTTTAGATAAATGCGCAGAGTTAAAACATTTGCGCGTGGTTGGTTTAATGACCTTGGCTATTAATAGCAAAAATGATGATGAGGTGCGCCATTGCTTCAGTAGCCTAAGGCAGTTGCGCGATGAGGCTCAGTCTAAACATCCTGAGCTTAGTCGTTTATCGATGGGAATGTCAGGTGACTTTGAAATTGCTATCGAAGAGGGGGCGACAGATATTCGCGTAGGGCAAATGATTTTCGGTCCACGTGATATTCCTAATGAGAACCAATATTTTTGGCCTGAAAAATAAGCTGCTTTGTACTTAAAAAAAGCTGTGTCACGAGTAAGTAACACAGCTTTTTATTTTAAGCTTAGCGCGGACTTGGCGCTAATTTCAATATTAAAAACCCAAATACTGCTGAAGCTATAGAGCCTATGAAAACTCCAATTTTGGCAAGATCTTGATGCTCAGGCTCAACAAAGGCGAGCATACCAATAAAGAGGCTCATGGTAAAACCAATACCGCAAAGCATCGACACCCCATAAAGCTGTAACCAACTCGCACCTTTTGGTTTTTGAGCAAAACCACTTTTAACAATAACATAAATGGTCCCAAATACACCGAGTTGCTTTCCAGCAAATAAGCCCAAGGCAATCCCTAGGACCACCGGATGAAATAGCAGCTCGTTAGAGAATTCACCAAATGAAACGCCTGCGTTGGCAAAGCCAAAAATTGGGATAATTAAAAACGATACCCAGTTAGAAAGGCCATGTTCCCAACGTAATAATAAGGGCTCATTGCTTTTGTTTGATGATTTAGCCGTTTCACTTTTAGGTGTGGCCACAGGAATACTAAAGGCTAAAATCACCCCAGCTAAGGTGGCGTGAATACCGGAATTTAAAATCAACCACCAAAGTAATAAACCTAGCGCAATATAGGCAGGGCTTTTTTGATGATTTTTGAGGTTGAGACGCACCAGAACAGCTATTATTGCAATGGCAATCAATAAATAAATGATTTGCAGTTGATGGGTATAAAAAAGTCCAATAATTACAATCACTATTAAATCATCAATGAC
>JAAZGT010000199.1 GCA_012511095.1 Alcaligenaceae bacterium | reverse complement strand
GCTTTAGCGCAGCAACAAGAAGTGACCCACGAGGTAGAAATTTTATTAAAAGATGCCTCAGGTGAGGTGCACGCCATTGTTAACAGAACCTTGTACATCGCGATGCGCAAATATTATACTGAAAAAAGGAAAAAAAACGATATCTCAAAGGAGTCGTTGGAGGGACAAAAAAATGGAAAAGATTTGGTTAAAGAGTTATGCAGCGAACGTCCCCACAACCATTGATACCTTGGCCTATAACTCCCTAGTCGATGTGCTAGAAGAAAGTGTGCAACGCTTTCCTAGCCATACCGCCATCGAGTTTTTAGACAGTGAAATGAGTTATGCCGAGCTCAATCAAAAAAGCGAGCAATTCGCTAGCTGGTTGCAGCTCCAGGGACTTCAAAAAGGCGACGCCGTCTTAGTTATGATGCCCAATATGACCCAATATATTGTGTGTTTATTTGGTGTTCTCAAAGCGGGGGGCGTTATGGTCAACTGTAACCCCCTATATACAGCACGCGAACTTGAGTTCCAACTTAACGACTCTCGAGCGGTAATTGCGGTGATTGCTAGTAATTTCGCCCATGTAATGGAGCGTACTAAAAGCCCCTATCTTAAAAAGATTGTGGTGACTGATGTAGGCGATATGCTGGGAGGTCTCAAAGGTTATCTGGTCAATTTTGTATTAAAACATATTCGTAAAACGATTCCTGAGTGGAATTTACCAGGCCATATACCCTTTAAAAAAGCCATGGCTCAAGGGGCTAAAAATAGTTTTCGTAAAGTCGAGCTACGGCGTGAAGACATCAGCTTTTTGCAATATACCGGTGGCACCACAGGTGTACCAAAAAGCGCCATGCTTAGCCATGACAATTTATTAGCTAATTTAATGCAGGTCGATGGTTGGATTAGAAATCGCGTCAAAGCGGGCGAAGAGGTTGTGCTTACTGCCCTACCGCTCTACCACATCTTTGCCTTAACAGCCAATTGTATGCTCTCTATTAAAATAGGTGCTCGCAATGTATTGATACCTGACCCACGCGATCTTCCTAAACTAGTTAAGACCATTGAAAAGGTAAATATGACAGTCTTAACGGGGGTCAATACCTTGTTTAATGCACTACTTAATAATGAAGAATTCAGAAAACTTGATTTCTCGCACCTAAATATTGTCTTAGGTGGTGGCACAGCCATTCAAAATGCAGTAGCCCAACGCTGGAAGGAGGTCACTAAAAAACCACTCATACAGGCTTATGGTCTCACTGAAACCTCACCTGCTGTAACCATTAACCCCTTTGATGGTCGTCATATCGATGGTTCCATTGGTCTTCCCATCCCCTCAACAGAGGTGGCGATTAGGGATAATGATGGCAATGATCTTGCGCCTAAGGAAATTGGTGAAATCTGTGTGCGAGGGCCACAGGTGATGGTAGGTTATTGGCAGAAACCTCAAGAAACAGCCTATGTCTTTTTTGATGATGGGTTCTTGCGTACCGGTGATGTAGGCTATATGGATGAAAATGGCTATGTCTTTTTAGTTGATAGGCAAAAAGATATTATTTTAGTCTCTGGCTTTAATGTCTACCCTAATGAGATTGAAGAGGTTATTTCCCAACACCCTGGCGTACGCGAGGTAGCCGCTATTGGTGTACCGCACGAGCGCACTGGCGAAGCCGTTAAGCTTTATGTGGAGCCTAAGGATCCAAACCTTAGTGCAGAGGAGCTAATTAAATTTGCTAAGCAATTCCTTACTTCTTATAAAGTACCGCGACTAGTGGAGTTCCGCGAAGAATTACCAAAATCTAATGTCGGTAAGATCTTAAGAAAGGAGCTACGCAAAGAAATCGAACAAGAAGAATAATCTTAGGGGTGCGCTACATTTAGCCACCCCTAATTAATTGATGGTTAAGGTTTTTCAGCTAATTGTGCTAAAAAACTCAGATCTTTTTTAGATAAAAGACCCTGATCTTTGGCTTTTTGAATTAAATCAGGACGACGTTTAGCCGTTAAGGCTAAAGAGCGTTGGCGACGCCATTGCTCAATATTGGCATGATGACCCGATAACAAAACGGGAGGCACTGCTACCCCTTCAAAAACCTCAGGGCGAGTGTAATGCTCGCAATCCAATAAACCGCCTTGCTCCTCATGAAAGGAATCCTGCAAAGCAGATTGCTGATCATTAAGTACCCCAGGCAATAAGCGAATCGTCGCATCAAGTACTGCTAGAGCAGCGACTTCGCCACCCGAGAGCACAAAATCACCAAGAGATATTTCCTCATCGACATAATGATCAATAAAGCGCTGATCTATACCCTCATAACGACCGCAGACAAAGGTCATTTTAGGTAGTTTAGCTAATTCGAGGGCCTTATTTTGATTGAAAGTAGCGCCAGCTGGGCTTAATAAAATAACTGGGCCGGTATCAGCTTGAGACTGCTTAATATCGTTAATCGAGTCGACCAAGGGTTGAGCCAACATAAGCATACCTGGGCCACCGCCATAAGGTCGATCATCGACTGTTTTGTGCACGTCCTGAGTATAATTGCGAGGGTTCCAAGTCGTGAGTGACCAAATACCCTGATCGTGTGCCCTACCCGTCACGCCCATAGTGCTCAGCACATCGAACATTTGCGGGAACAAACTAATGACATTAACTTGCATTAGAAATCCAAAGGCCAATCCACATCAATGACCTTATTTTCTAGATCAACATCTAAAACGTGGGCCTCAACAAAAGGCACCAAGCTTTGCTGAGGTTGACCCTTAGCATTTAAGAGTGGTTGCGGATTAGAATCGGTATCAGAATCGACCGATTCAGTGTAGCGGTCAATATGCAATACGGCATGGACGCCATTATCGGAAAGCTCACGAACGCGACCTAATAAAACCGCATCATCGCCAGGAGCACCAAACTCCTTAACTGCGGCCTCATCAACCGTGTAGACCCAGCAGTCTACAAGGTCAACCCAGTAGAACTCGTCATCGTCTTCGGCGGGGAAATCATCACGAGAAACAGAGATAACCATGCCCTTAAGACTATCGGCGGCATCGCGATCCTTAATATGCTCAAAGGCGGCAATCAGATTACCAGAATGCCAGCGACACTCGCTAACCTCATAGAGTTGATGCGGTTCGCGGACTGCTGTAGCTCTAGCCGCACGGCTAGGCGGCAAACGACGTTGCAACCACCAAGTATTGACTATAGGCAAAACAGAATCAGCTGAATATGGTTTAATTTTAACCATACCGCGAACACCAAAAGCACCAGTGATATGGCCTAACTCGACCAAATCAGTAGGTGCTTGTGTGCTAGTTTGCTTTTGATTAGTGAATGATTTTTTCATTAATATTGCTTTTAATTTGCCTTAAAAACAAGATTGACCGCCAGAAAACTGACGGTCAACCTAAATCCACTACAGCAATAGCTTAGCGCTGAGCAAGTTAATAAGCTATATGCACTAAGCAAATAGCTCAAAACTCAATTAAGCAGCTTGTTGTTGAGCGTATTCTTTAGCTAAACGAGCAACAGTGCTAGATAACTGAGCGCCCTGCTCTTTCCAGTATTCTAAGCGATCAAGAGCGATGCGTAATGACTCAGTGCCTTCAGGAGCTACTGGGTTGTAAAAACCAAGACGCTCGATAAAGCGACCATCGCGACGGTCACTGCGGTTGGCCGCAACAATTGTGTAAAACGGACGTTTTTTAGAGCCACCACGGGCTAAACGAATAACCACCATAGGTGTACTATCCTCATTAATTGATAAAAAAGTTATATGAATTTTTTCAGAATTTAGCCAGTAAGTATAACAACTTATAGGCACCATTCGCAAGAAAACTATCGAATTGGGGAAAAAAGTGTTGCCTTTCTCCCCAAACCCACGTGTAAATTAACGTATTTTCCTCTTAGTAAATAAATAGATACACAAAGAGGGAAACAACTCCAATACATAATACGTTAAGGACCATACCTGCGCGTATCATTTCACGCTGGTGAATTAAACCACTACCAAAAACAATGGCATTTGGTGGTGTTGCTACAGGCAACATAAAGGCACAAGATGCGCCGATACCAATCAATAATACCAAGACCTCAGGCGGTAAGTTCATCTGCGTTGCCACACCAGCAAACACCGGCACCAATAAGGCAGCAGATGCGGTATTACTAGTGAATTCAGTCAAAATAATAATAAAGGTACAAACGACTAAAATCACGATAAGCGGGTTAGCGCCACCAAAGGTATCGGCTACTAATTGACCCAACACTTGTGAAGTACCAGAGCTCTGCATTACCTTACTAAGCGTAATACCACCACCGAATAAGAGCAATACACCCCAGTCGGTATTATCAGCAACATCTTTCCAAGTGGCACAGCCTAAGACCACTACCATCACCGCTGCAAATAAAGCGATTAACGAGTCAGTGCCTGTAGTGCCTAATACTTGAGAGATTTTGCTACTGAAAATCCAGCAAGTAGCAATAAAAACAAAAAGCGCTAAGGTGATGATACGAATCGGAGTCCACTCAATATCCTCACCCAAATCAATCTCACCCGCCCCCTTACTAAAGTTAGGACGGAACACCAGCCATAAAGTAAAGACCATAATCGGCAGTAGCACAACCACCATCGGCATACCTACTTGCATCCACTGGGCAAAATCCATGCCTAGCTCACGCGCTGCAATCGCATTAGGTGGTGAACCAACTAAAGTACCTAAACCACCAATACTCGCACTATAGGCCACACCTAAGAGCACAAAGACATAACTATTGCGATAGCTTGCACGGTCTAGATGACTCATCACCCCAAGGGCTAAAGGCAACATCATGGCAGCGGTTGCCGTATTACTGATCCACATGGACATAAAAGCAGTTACTGCAAAAATCAGTAATGTAGCCAACAACATATTGCCACGAGAGAGTGAGACTAAGTAAAATGCAATTTTGCGGTCTAATTGCTGCATATGCAATGCAGTAGCTAAAGCAAAACCACCAAAGAAAATGAAAATCACCGGATCAGCGAAGTTACTCAATGCAGCTCGCGTGTTCATCCCATCAAAGCCTAGAACCACAGCTAAAATAGGCACCATGAGCGCAGTAATCGTAATATGCACTGCCTCGGTAAACCATAATATGGCAACAAATAATAAAACAGCTAAGCCCTTATTTACTTCATTATCAAAGGGCAATACGAGATAGAGTAAAAAAGCTAGCACCATCGCCACAATACCGACGGTGATACCCTTTACAATACCACGCGGCATAGCACGCGTAAGCTGCGGATTAGGACGGGTCTCTGTCATAAGAAGCTCCATTTAATAGAAAAACGTGGTCTCCACCCTCTATTACTATGGTGCCATTAAAACGACTACAAGGCTTGTGTTTTTATTATTAACCTTAAAGCAATTCAACTAACGACGCTTAATATAATGCTCCGCAAAATCTCCGGAATCGCGTTGTGCAATTAGCTCGTTTTTAGATTGTGCACAAAAAGCTTGGAAGTCACCCATCGCTTTGGGATCGGTAGTGATGACTTTTAGGACTTGACCACTATCCATCGCTGATAAGGCTTTTTTAGCCCTTAGGATAGGCAGCGGACATAATAAGTTTTGTGCTTCAACCACTTGATCAAAAGTGACATCAGTCATCTAAAAACACCCTCTATGAGATAAAACAGATTATTTATTAAATCAGATAAGAACAATACTGCCCCGGCGAAAATCACCGAGGCAGTTATCATACTAGTATAGCATTTAGGCTGTAATTCTTAAGCAGTTTTATTGCTCTAAATCAAGCTTTATTGTCAAGCTTTATGGGCTTTATTTGCCCTTAACCCAAGGCACCACTTGCTCAAGCGCAGAAGGTAGTGCAGCAACATCAGTGCCACCACCCATGGCCATATCTGGACGACCACCGCCCTTGCCGCCAATCTTAGAGCAAACGAGTGAAACTAACTCACCCGCTTTAAAGCGCTTAGTCAGGTCAGAGGTCACCCCCGCGGCGACAGAGACTTTATCGCCGGCAGGCGCAGCTAAGACGATAACAGCCGATTTTAATTTATCTTTGAGCTGATCAATCATGCCACGTAAGTCTTTGGCCTCAACACCCTCGACCGATTTAACTAACACCTTAACGCCATCTACATCAACCGCTTCAGAGCTTAGATCTGCACTGGCCGCAGAGGCTAGCTTAGCTTTTAATTGAGCGACTTCGCGCTCAAGTGTGCGCACATGTTCCTGAGTTGATTTAACGCGATCAATTAATTCGGCAGGACTTGCCTTAAGAACCGCTGCTGCTTGTTGTAATTGCTGGTTAAGACCATCAACCCAAGCCAAGGCATTGGTACCAGTAATGGCTTCGATACGACGAATACCCGCTGCAATACCACCCTCAGAAACGATTTTAAAGAAACCAATGTCGCCCGTACGCTCAACGTGTGTACCACCACAAAGCTCACGCGAAGTACCAATATCTAAGACGCGAACCTCGTCATCGTATTTTTCGCCGAATAGTGCCATTGCACCACCCGCAACTGCCTCATCAAAGCTCATTAAAGCAGCTTGTACTGGCGTGTTAGCTAAGATTTCATCGTTAACGATCTGCTCAATTCGAGCGATTTCCTCAAGTGTTACTGGCGCATCATGAGAGAAGTCAAAACGCGTTTTGTCGGCATCGACTAAAGAGCCCTTTTGTTGAACATGATCGCCTAATACCTCACGTAAGGCCTTGTGCATAATATGCGTAACCGAGTGGTTACGGATAGT
>JAAZGT010000198.1 GCA_012511095.1 Alcaligenaceae bacterium | reverse complement strand
CGCTCATGCGCCTCGTCAATAATAATGGTGTCATAACGTTTTAATAGCGGATCGCGCTGTGTTTCAGCGAGCAAAATACCGTCTGTCATCAACTTAATGGCTGAGCTCGGGCCGGTTTTATCACTAAAACGAACCTGATATCCCACCCACTGCCCGACTTCGGTTTTAAGCTCTTGAGCAATACGTTTGGCAACAGAAACTGCCGCAAGACGACGCGGTTGGGTATGACCGATCATCTTGTCTTGACCGCGACCCATCGCTAAACAAATTTTTGGTAATTGCGTTGTTTTACCTGAACCTGTTTCACCTGCCACAATAATGACCTGATGTTGCTCTAGCGCTTTTTGTATTTCTTGTCTGCGCTCACTAACGGGTAAGTCTTGAGGAAACTCAATAATTGGTAAGTTGTTCGTCTTGGCGGTTTTTTTTGCTGCTTTTTTAGAAAGATCTGAACTGTCTCGATCTTGTGTTTTATGCATAAGTAATTATATTTTTTTAATAAGGTATTTTTTATAAGGTCTTTAAAGCTTAATAGATTGTGCCTTGTTAAGATTATACAAGAGTGCAATTTAGGCTAAAATCATTGTTTACATATTATATTAGCTAAGAGGGTTAAGCACCTATGTCCAACTCCCAAGAAATTGAAACCGTATCTGCTCTTGAAGCTGCTGAGTTTGCGCCTACGCAATTCGTACGATGGTTCAGGGAGGTTGCGCCTTATGTGCGTGAGGTACGTGGCAAAACCTTTGTGGTTGCCTTTGGTGGCGAGCTCATCGAAGAAGGTAAGCTTAACAACTTGGTCATTGACTTATCACTACTTAGCGCACTAGGTGTGCAGTTAGTGGTAGTTTATGGCTCTCACCCTCAGGTTAATCAACAATTAAAGCTAAAAGGCATCGATAAGCAATTACAACGCGGTGTGATCGAGCCCACCACGACTGATGTGCTTGAGTGCTGTAAAGAGGTTGCAGGCGAGATTCGACTCGATATTGAGGCGGCTTTTAGCCAAGGGCTGCCCAATACACCGATGTCTAATTCCCAGATTCATATTATTTCTGGTAATTTTGTCACGGCTCAACCAGTGGGTATTGTTGATGGTATCGATTATAAACACACGGGTAAAGTTCGTAAATTTGATTTGGACTCCATTCGCAAGGCCTTAGCTCTAAATGCCATCGTGCTACTCTCTCCTATTGGCTTTTCACCAACTGGTGAGGCGTTTAATTTAGCTATGGAGGAATTAGCTACAAGTGTGGCGGGTGCCTTACAAGCTGATAAATTGCTTTTTGTGACCCAAGACAATCGCGTCCGCGATGAAGAGGGCCGCCTAATTACTGAAATGGCACGTGCCAGAGCTGAGAAGTTAGTTGCCGAGCAAACCCTTGATACACAAACTCAATCGTATTTAAAGTGGGCTAACGAGGCAGTGCGCCGCGGTGTTAAGCGTGCTCACTTAATCCCCTTTGAGATTGATGGCTCTTTGCTTTTAGAGTACTTTACACACGATGGTGTGGGCACCATGGTGGTTGAGGACTCTCTTGATGATTTACGCCCTGCCACGGTGGATGATATTGGTGCAATTTTAAGCTTAATTCAACCACTAGAGGCCGACGGTACCTTGGTACCACGTGACCGCGGTACGATTGAGCGTGACGTCGAGAAGTTCAGTGTATTAGAGCACGATAGTGTCATTTATGGTTGCGTTGCCGTCTTCCCCTACCCAGAGGAGAAAATGGCTGAGATGGCCTGCTTAATTGTTCATCCCGATTGGCAAACGGCTGGTGATGGCGAATTACTTTTACGTCACGCCGAAAAAAAGGCTAAGGCCATGGGTTGTAAACGTATGTTTGTTTTAACCACTCGCACTTCACATTGGTTTATTAAACGAGGCTTTATACAAGGCACAGTCCATGATTTGCCTGTATCTAAGCAGTTGAATTACAATCGTAATCGCAATAGTTTGATCTTTTTCAAAAACTTTAAATCAGGAATATAATATGACCCGTATGGTTAACTGTGTTAAATACAAAGAAGAAAAAGAGGGTTTAGAATTCCCTCCTTACCCAGGTGAGCTTGGCGTTAAAATTTGGGAAAACGTCTCAAAACAAGCTTGGCAAGATTGGATTGAGATCCAAACTCGATTAGTTAACGAAAACCGTCTTAACTTAGCTGATTCTCGCGCACGCAAATATTTAACTGGTCAAATGGAAAGTTATTTATTTGAAGGCCAAGATATTGAAGCTCATGGTTATGTACCACCTAGCAACTAATATCTTTTAAAAAAGCTGCTTGAATAAAATCAAGCAGCTTTTTTTGTGTTTAGGACTAATTACCAAAAACTTCCTACACCACTTCTACTTGAGCGAATGGTGCGACGATTGCCATCAGAGTCTTTAATCGTGGTTTTAACGCGTTGAACACCATAGCCAGCATCTACCGTGCCATAAATTTGCACCCCTGAATCGCTACTTATAACAACACCTGACCTATTTTTTAAGCCCGCATCATCATTGAGATTAGACACAGGTCTGCGCGTTTGTGATGAAGATTGACATGCACTTAGCAGTGGCACCGTAATCAGTGCCACCAAGGTATGTTTAATCAAGGACTTAAGCATAAGTTATTAACTCCTTTATTTAATAATTTCTAATTTTGCCACCCCTAGAGCTAAGGTTTTTTCACCATGATCCGAGAAATATACTCTAGCGGTGGCATCAGTACCTTGGCCCTGAAGCTGCATTATCACACCCTGACCAAAGCGCGAGTGTTGAACGGTTTGACCAATTTTAAATAGCTGCTCACCTACCTGCACACCAGAGCCCATTGAGACCCCACCCGTATAAGAGCGCCCCGCTCCCACTGTACCCGATGGGAAAGCATCACCGCCACGACCACTGGCACGGCCTGTAAAGGAACCACCACTCCAACTACTAGGACCACGTGGTGCTGAGTAATAGCTCACTTCTTTGGGCGAAAGCCATTTTTGCGCCTCTTCGGGCATCTCATCCAAAAAACTCGATCGCACCGCATAGCGTGATTGACCATAAAGCATACGGCTACGCGCCATCGTAATATACAGACGTTGACGAGCGCGAGTAATGGCCACATACATAAGGCGACGCTCTTCCTCGATGCCATTTTCCTCGAGTAGGCTATTTTCATGAGGAAATAAACCCTCTTCGAGGCCAGTTAAAAAGACCGCATTAAACTCAAGCCCCTTGGCAGCATGAATCGTCATCAATTGAATGGCATCATCACCACGCTCAGCCTGATTATCACCTGCTTCTAGTGAAGCATGCGATAAGAACTCACCAAGTGCGCTAGTTTCCTCAATGGTAAACTCAACATCAACCACCGTAGTTTTTACAGTCTCTAGTGCTTTTTTGCCCTCAAAGTCCTCTTCGAAAGTAAAGACCTGTGCGGCGTTAACTAGTTCCTCTAAGTTATCGAGACGATCTTGACCCTCGCGCTCATTTTCATAATAAAGCTTGAGGCCTGAATGCTCAATCACATGCTGAATTAACTCTGGTAGCGTGACTTCCTTAGCGACTGCACGCATACTCGCAATCAACTCTAAAAAAGCATTTAGGTTATTGGCTGCTCTGCCGCTCATCGCACCCACGGCCATGGCTAAATTACAACCAATCTCTCGAGCATGATCACTAAGTGTCTCAAGGGTACGCGCACCAATACCGCGAGCAGGGAAATTAACCACGCGCAAAAAGGAGGTATCGTCATCGAGATTAGCGATTAAACGTAAATAAGCCATCACATGTTTAATCTCTTGGCGTTCGTAGAATCGCGTCCCACCATAGACTCGATAGGGAATACTTGAGTTAAACATCGCATGCTCTAAGGCACGAGATTGGGCATTACTACGATAAAGAATAGCAATCTCTTGGCGCTCCATGCCCTCATTAATTAATGAGCGAATCTCATCGGCGACCCAACGCGCTTCTTCTTGCTCACTATCGAGCTCCATAATGCGCACTGGCTCACCCTCGCCACGCTCAGTCCACAAAGCCTTACCTAAGCGGTTGGGATTATTTTTAATGAGGGCATTGGCACTATTTAAAATATGACCATAAGAGCGGTAATTTTGCTCAAGACGCACAATATTGCCCTTGGCATAATCACGCTCAAAGGCCATCATATTGTCAACATTAGCGCCTCTAAAGGCATAGATCGACTGATCATCATCACCTACCGCAAATAACGAAGCACCGCCCCCTGCTAATAAACATAACCAACGATACTGAAGATCGTTAGTATCTTGGAACTCATCAATTAAAATATGCTGAAAACGACGCTGATAATGCTCACGAATCAACTGATTACGGCTGAGCAACTCATAGCAACGCAATAAGAGCTCGGTAAAATCTACTACGCCCTCGCGTTGACATTGTTCATCGTAAAGCTCATACAGCTCAATTAATTTTGAACTATGGGGGTCCCACCCTTGTAAATCAGCGGCGCGCTCACCCTTTTCTTTGTGGGAGTTAATAAAGCGTTGCACATCGCGTACTGGGAACTTTTCGGCATCGATTTCGTGGGTTTTTAATAAACGCTTAATGGCGGATTGCTGATCTGAACTATCAAGAATTTGATATTGCTGTGGCAAACCAGCATCACGATAATGTGCACGCAGCATACGATTACATAAACCGTGGAAGGTACCAATCCACATGCTGCGCGTATTAAGTGGCGTAATGGCTGCTAGACGCGACAGCATCTCCTTAGCCGCCTTATTAGTAAAGGTAACGGCCAATAACGAGGTAGGGCTTAAACCCTGTTGAATTAACCAAGCCATACGACTGGTTAAGACCTTGGTTTTACCACTCCCCGCCCCCGCTAACACCAAAATATGTTGCTGATCTGTGGTGACAGCGGCTCGCTGCTCAACGTTTAATTGCTCTAGCATAAATTAAAAATAACACCCTACAAAACACTGGTTAAACATACAGTTTAACCCATTAAGCTGAACGACGCTCTAATACTGCCGCAAAGAAGCCATCGGTACCATGAATATCAGGTCTTAGGCGCAAGAAATCATCATCACTACTTAAACCCTTAATGCGATCGCCTAAGGCATCAATGGCATTAAGCAATGTGAAATCTGGATTTTTGGCTAAGAACGCCTGAATTTGCTCCTCATTTTCCTCGGGCAAAATACTACAAGTTGAATAAACCAAACGACCACCCGGTGCCACACAACGCGCAGCACTTTGCAGAATACGCTGTTGTAAGTCAATGAAATCAGCAATGATTTCTGGTTTTTGACGCCATTTCATATCCGGATTGCGACGTAAAGTACCTAAACCACTACATGGCGCATCAACTAATACACGCTCTGCCTTAGCTGCTAAACGCTTAACACGCTGATCATTTTCATGAGCGATCACCACAGGGGTGACATTAGATAAACCGCTACGTGCTAAACGTGGTCTAGCGCGCGATAAACGGTGATCCGACACATCAAAGGCATAGATACGCCCTGCTGAGCGCATCATCGCACCTAACAATAAAGTCTTACCACCTGCACCCGCACAAAAGTCGATCACCATATCAGTACGTCTTGGGCTAACTAAAGCACATAGAATCTGACTACCCTCGTCTTGCACCTCTAGACTGCCGTCTTTAAATAAAGGCCAGTGGTGCACCGCGGGTTTGCCGCTTAAGCGGATGCCCCAAGGTGAAAATGGCGTTGGTTGTGGTTCAGAGTCGGCATAGGGCTTATCTTGCATTTGCTTAAGCGCTGCATTGCGTTGGATCTTAAGCGGATTAACACGCATATCGAGGGGCGCTTTAGTATTTAAGGCCTCAACTAAGGCATCAGCATTATCGAAGGTGCTGAACTTTTCTGCGAGAAAATCAGGCAAACTATGACGCACCGCCCAAGGCATCGTATCTAAAGCTAAGTTTTGAACATGCTCTAACCACTCTTTTTCAAAAGGTGTCAGCACATCCTTAAGGTAATCTTTGCCTTTAGTAGTAATTAATCCTAGCAGGGCTAAACGTCTGTACTGGCTACCCTCACCGCTTTGAGCAAAATGTCTATAGCGTCGTAGATGACGCAAAACATCAAAAACGGTCTCAGAAATCTCTGCACGATCACGCGAACCCAGATAACGATTTTCTCTAAACCAATGAGATAAAACCATATCAGCTGGATGTTTAAACTTAAGCACCTCAACCAACACACGCTCTAACTGTTGCACACGTGCATTAGCGTAATCGGCTGGATTACGTGAAGCAGATGCGCTCTGCTTAGATGCAACGCGCCCCTTAGAGCCAAGTTTATGGCGTTGTTGACGCTGCTTTTTATGAACTGTCATATTAATTACTCAAAAAATCTTTTACTGCGGCATGAGCAAATAAACGGCTTTGTGGTTTAGACCATTGAACCTCACCCTGCTCATTTAAATAACAATCACCGCTGACTAAATACTGCACAACGGATGGATATAGTTGATGCTCAGTCTCTAATATACGGTCGGTTAAGCTTTGCTCATTATCAGTCGGCAAGACAGGCACTAGGGATTGCGCAATGGTTGGACCAGCATCTAATTCAGGGGTTACGAAATGTACGGTACTGCCATGCACTGTACACCCAGCATCAAGCGCTCGTTTATGGGTATCAAGACCCGGAAATAGCGGTAATAACGATGGGTGAATATTAATCAGTTTACCTATAAAATGCTCTACAAACACATCCGTTAAAATACGCATAAATCCGGCTAAAATAACCCAGTCTGGCTTGTAGCTATCAATACGCTCCATGAGGGCGCGGTCAAATGATAAACGATCGCTAAAATCACGATGAGCCACTAAGTCGGTGCTAATTCCCTGCTCCTCGGCCCATTGCAATCCTGCACTATCGGCGCGATTAGCAATGACAGCCACGACCTCCATATCGCTGCGACCTTGTGCCATTTTCACAATCGATTGCATATTGGAACCACGACCTGAAATCAAAATCACAAGGCGTTGGGGTTTGGAGCCTAAGCTATTATCTGGGTTGACATTAGCAGGTGCTGCGGAGGCTGCAGATGATAAATTAGTAGGTGTATTCATAGAAAAACACGATAAAGTTGTGCGGAAAAACCTTTATTATAGCAAGCTCTAGGGGCTCTTCATGTTAAACTTATGCCCGTGAAAAATACCATTATCCCCAACTCTTTTGCCCTTAATGCGGCCGACTTTCCTGGCACTGCATTAACCATTGGCAACTTCGACGGCGTCCATTGTGGGCATGTCAACCTACTCGCGCGCCTAAAAAAAGCGGCCGATGAGCGAGGGCTGGCTTGCGGAGTGATGACCTTTACGCCACATCCACGCGAATACTTTGCACTACTTAATAAGCGTCCGGAGTTAATCCCAACGCGTATTAGTACCTTAAGAGATAAAATCTGCGCCCTGCAACATGTGGGTGCTGATTTTGTGGCGCTTAGCCATTTTTCCGATCGCTTAGCGCACACCTCGCCCAAAGACTATATCGAAGAGATTCTACTTAAGGGTCTCAAGGTTCGATATTTACTGGTAGGTAAGGATTTTCGTTTTGGCCACAAACGCGAGGGCGATATTGAGATGCTCTGCGCTTATGGCAAAAAGCATGGCTTTGAGGTGGATTTTATTGAGGACGTAATTGACGATCACGGCGTGCGTTATTCTAGTACAGAGTTACGCAATGCTTTATCGTTTGGCGATATTACATCGGCTAATCGTTATTTAGGTCGCTCCTATAGTATTACGGGTCGGGTACAACATGGTAAAAAACTTGGTCGCACTCTAGGCTACCCTACGTTAAATATCCGCGTGATGCCACACTGTGCCATTCGTTCAGGAATCTATGTTGTAAAGGTACGTGGCTTGTTAAATGACACTCAAGATAGTTATGCAGCAACAGTAAGTTGTCAGTTATCTAACAATCGCCCAGCGATTGCGGGTATTGCCAGTTTAGGGGTCCGACCAACTGTCGATGATAATGGGGAAGTACTACTCGAAGTTCATCTTATAGATACAAATATAGATGCATACGGTAAACTAGTAACAGTCGAATTCCTGCAACATGTGCGGGACGAAGAGAAATTCCCCGATTTAGAAACCTTAGTCAGTGCCATGAATAAAGACTTGGACACTGCTCGTGAATATTTTAATCAGCATGGACTATAAAAACACTTTAAACCTCCCAGAAACACAGTTCCCCATGCGCGGTAACTTAGCTAAACGTGAACCCGTTTGGATCAAAGAATGGCAAGAAAACAAGGTCTACGAAGCAATTCGTGAAGCCTCCAAAGGCCGACCTAAGTTTATTTTGCACGATGGCCCACCGTACGCTAACGGCGACATTCATATTGGTCACGCTGTTAATAAAATCCTTAAAGATATTATTCTTAAGAGCCGCAACATGGCTGGTTTTGACGCCCCTTATGTGCCTGGTTGGGACTGTCACGGCATGCCGATTGAAATTCAGATCGAGAAAAAATACGGTAAAAACCTACCCACCAAAGAGGTTATGTCTAAAGCGCGCGCCTTTGCCCATGAGCAAATCGATAATCAGCGTGAAGACTTTATCCGTCTTGGTATCTTAGGTCAGTGGCAAGACCCTTATCTCACCCTAAACTTCCAAAACGAAGCGGATGAGATTCGCGCCTTAGCAAAAATGCTCGAAAAAGGCTATATTTTCCGTGGTCTAAAACCAGTTAACTGGTGTTTTGATTGTGGTTCAGCCCTCGCTGAGGCTGAGGTAGAGTACCAAGATCGCGTTGACCCAGCGGTTGATGTGGCCTTTCCTTTTGCTGAAAAAGATAAATTAGCCAAGGCCTTTGGTCTTGACTCAATAGCTGATGGTGCTGTGGTTATTTGGACCACCACACCATGGACTGTTGTTGCTAACCAAGCACTTAACATCCACCCCGAATTAGAGTACGTACTCGTTAAGGTTAGCCCTGCCCCAGCAAGTGGCGAGCTATTACTTTTAGCCAAAGATCGTTATGAAGCCTGCTTAGAGGCTTACGGTCTTGAGGGCGAGATTATCGCTACGTGCTTAGGTGAAAAGCTAGAAAGTATTGGTTTCCACCATCCATTACATAAGATTGATGCAGGCTACGACCGCATTTCTCGTGTTAATTTAGCCGACTACGTGACTGTTGATGCAGGTACCGGTATTGTTCACTCCTCACCCGCCTATGGTGTAGAGGACTTTGTAACCTGTAAAGCCTATGGCATGAAAGATGATGAGATCATCAATCCTGTGATGGGTAATGGTGTATACGCCAGTACCTTACCGTTATTTGGTGGCCTAAAAATTTGGGATGCTAACCCGAAAATCGTTGATGCACTCAAAGAATCAGGCAATTTAATTAAGCTAGAAAAACTAAACCACAGCTACATGCACTGCTGGCGTCATAAGACACCAGTCATTTATCGTGCTACTAGCCAATGGTTTGCGGGCATGGACAAAACACCAAATGACGGTAGTCGCAGTTTGCGAGAAGTGGCTTTAGAAGGGATTGAAAATACCGACTTCTACCCTGCTTGGGGTCGTGCGCGTTTACAAAGCATGATTGCCAACCGTCCTGACTGGACCCTATCGCGTCAACGCCAGTGGGGTGTACCGATGGCTTTCTTTATCCATAAAGAAACTGGTGAATTACATCCACGCTCTGTGGAGTTATTAGAGGAAGTTGCTCAATTAGTTGAAAAAGAAGGTATTGAGAGCTGGCAATCGGTTGAGGTTAGCGATTTCTTAGGTGATGAAGCTGATCAATACGAGAAAAACCGCGACACCTTAGATGTTTGGTTTGACTCAGGTACCACGCACGTTCATGTCATGGGCGGTAAAGCTCACTCCTTTAAGGGTTCACATGCTGATGACCTGCAATGGCCTGCAGACCTCTACCTAGAGGGTTCTGACCAACACCGTGGCTGGTTCCACTCATCGCTACTGACCTCATCCATGCTATTTGGTGAGCCACCATATAAAGCACTACTAACACACGGCTTTACCGTAGATGGTAATGGCCGCAAGATGAGTAAATCACTTGGTAACGTGGTTGCACCACAAGAGGTATCTGATACCTTAGGTGCTGAGATTATTCGTCTTTGGACTGCATCTACCGACTACTCGGGCGAGTTATCAATTTCTGACCAGATTTTAAAGCGCGTGGTTGAGGGTTATCGACGTATTCGTAATACGCTATGTTTCTTATTGGGTAACCTCGGTGACTTTGATGCATCTAAAGATTTAGTTGATAACGATAAGCTCTTTGAAGTGGATCGCTTTGCCATCGCTTCTGCAGCCAAGATGCAAAAGTACATCCAAGGCCTCTACGATAAGTATGAATTCCATACAGCAATCCACCGCTTACAGATTTATTGCTCTGAGGATCTAGGCGCATTCTATTTAGATATTTTAAAAGATCGTCTATACACCACGGCTAAAGATAGCTTAGCCCGTCGTTCAGCTCAAACAGCGCTTTACTACATCACCATGAACTTGGTGAAATTAATGGCGCCAATCCTTTCATTTACTTGTGAGGAAGCGTGGGCTGAAATGCGTCGTACTTTCTTGAAAAACACGAATTTAGCAGATGGTCTGACCATCTTTACTGAGCTGTTTGAAGAGATTCCTGCCATTAGCGGTGCGGACGATTTATTGACTAAGTGGGAGCGCATTTTAGAGATCCGTGCTCAGCTTAATAAAGATCTCGAAGAGGTGCGTGCTGAGGGTAAGATCGGTTCTGCCCTACAAGCTGAGGTAGATGTATATGCTAGCGGTAGCGACTATGAGCTACTAAAGAGCTTAGGCGACGATTTAAAATTCGTCTTTATCGTATCTCGCGCAACACTTCATGAAAAAGCAAACGAAGGTGATGCGACTGAGCCTCATTTTGAGATTAAAGCCTCAGAGCATGAGAAGTGTGAGCGTTGCTGGCACTATCGTGAAGACGTCAATCAAAACCCTGAGCACCCAGGCATTTGCGGTCGTTGTGTCGACAACCTATACGCCGACGGTGAGGACCGTCACTATGCCTAAGCAGGCTCAAGTAAAAGAGCAAGCGCTGTCAGCTGAAACACAGCAGGCAGCGTCTCAAGCAGCTAACAATAAGATTGGCGTGCCCTTTAGCCGTTGGTTATTATTAGCTGCTGTTTTGATTGTCTTTGACCAAATTAGCAAATGGTATTTTGAGTTGAATTTTCAGTTTGCTGAACGACTCAATGTATTGCCTTTTTTTGACTTTATTTTGGTTTATAACACCGGAGCCGCTTTTAGCTTCTTAGCGGATCATGGTGGTTGGCAACGCTGGTTTTTTACCGCATTAAGTGTAATAGCTAGTGGTGTCATCATTTATCTACTACGTCGCAACCGCAGTAAAACCCTATTTAGCTTTGCGCTAAGCTTGATTCTTGCAGGCGCCTTGGGTAATCTAATCGATAGATTAATACTCGGTCATGTGATTGACTTCTTACTTTTTTACTGGGGTAATAGTTATTTTCCAGCCTTTAATCTTGCAGACTGTTTTATTACCGTAGGCGCAGGTTTATTAATTTTGGATGAGCTCCTCAGAGTCCGCCAAGAAAAAAGAAAAAGCAATCATTCTTAAGACTATAAAGGAAGATTAAACATGCCACAGTTGCTTAGTGGGAAACGTATCGTGCTTGGCCTAACAGGCGGTATTGCCTGTTATAAAAGTGCTGAATTAACTCGCCGTCTACAAGATGTGGGAGCCTCAGTTCAAGTCGTCATGACAGATGCCGCTTGCTCTTTTATTACCCCCACGACGATGCAAGCCTTATCGGGTAAGCATGTTTATAGAGAAACACTCGACCCACTCATGGAAAATAGCATGGCTCATATCAATTTGAGCCGTGAAGCGGATGCCATTTTAATCGCTCCTTGTACCGCTGACTTTATCGCTAAATTAGCTCATGGCTTAGCCGATGATCTGCTGTCTAGCCTATGTTTAGCACGTGGTGGTTGCCCTTTAATTGTGGCTCCTGCTATGAATCGAGAGATGTGGGCCCACCCTGCTACCCAACGCAATATCAACACGTTAAAAGCTGATGGTGTTGAGGTTTGGGGTCCTGGTGAAGGTGAGCAAGCCTGTGGTGAAATTGGCTCAGGTCGTATGCTTGAAGTAGCTGATCTAGTCGAAGAAGCCATTATGTTCTTTACGCCCAAATTACTTAAGGGCTTAAATATTTTAATTACGGCCGGCCCTACCGAAGAGGCCATTGACCCTGTGCGTGTTATTTCTAATCGCTCCTCGGGTAAAACAGGTTATGCCATTGCCGCAGCCGCTCATCGCGCTGGTGCGAATGTCACCCTAGTCTCAGGTCCCACTGCACTACCTCGTCCTTATGATGTTGATTTTATTGCAGTACGCTCTGCGCGTGATATGCATAAAGCGGTGATGAGTTGTGCTCTTGAGCATGATATCTTTATTTCTGTTGCCGCTGTGGCGGATTGGCATGTTAAAAACAGCAGCCAAAGTAAGCTAAAAAAGACTGCAGGTGGTGGTTTCCCAACCTTAGAATTTGCACCCAATCCAGATATTTTGGCTGAGGTTGCTGCCATGGAAAATGGTCCGTGGCCTATAGGCTTTGCTGCCGAAACCGATAATCTCTACGAATACGCCGAAGAAAAAAGAAAGCGTAAAAAGCTACCTTTAATTGTGGGCAACCTAGCTCAAGAGGTGATGGACCAAGACACTACTCGCTTTGTGCTCTTTGGTGACTCAGGTGTTACTGAGATGCCACCTACGCCCAAACCCGCTGCTGCCTTTGCCCTGATCCAAGAAATCAGTCGACGCTACAATCTACGATAGATGATACAAGAGTACACAGACCTTTTACTGAGTTTTATTTCAGAAAATAAGTTCTGGGCTCCACCGATAATTGGCATCATGGCCTTTTTTGAGTCTATTTTCTTGATTGGCTTGATAATGCCCGCCACGGTCATTTTAGTCGCCACTGGTGCCCTTATAGGTGCTGGTGCACTTGATTTGTTACCCATTGCCATTACTGCATCCATCGGTTGCTTTCTAGGCGATAACGTATCTTATTATGTGGGCTCCAAAGTGCGACCAGGCTTATTTCGTAGCGGCATTTATAAAAAGCATCGCAATATCATTTTACGCTCGTATCTTTTATTTCAAAAATACGGTATTTACGCTGTGTTTGTGGGGCGCTTTTTAGGGCCGCTACGCTCGACTGTACCCACTGTAGCAGGTGTTCTTAGAGTGCCTATACTGAAATTTCAAATTACCAATCTCTGCTCAGCAATTCTTTGGCCCCCTCTTTATATGCTTCCGGGCATACTTGTTATATAAAAATAGGTGAAAAATGTTAGTTAATCTAAAAGTTCTTGATAAGCGCATGGAATCTCAATTGCCTGAGTACGCAACTGCTGGCTCAGCAGGTCTTGATTTACGTGCTTGCATTGACGAGGCCATTGTGCTTGAGCCAGGCCAAAACGAGTTAATTCCTACTGGTTTAGCAATTCACATTGATAACCCGGGTTATGCGGCCATGATTTTACCGCGCTCAGGCTTAGGTCATAAACATGGCATTGTATTAGGTAATTTAGTTGGTTTAATCGATTCTGATTACCAAGGCGAGCTCATGGTATCCGCTTGGAATCGTGGCAATACAAGCTTTACACTAGAGCCTATGGAGCGCTTAGCACAGCTTGTTATCGTCCCGGTACAGCAAGTACAATTCAATGTGGTTGATGAATTTGAAGAAAGTGACCGCGGCGAAGGCGGTTTTGGTAGTACTGGCAAAAAATAAAGGAGCCATTATGATTAGCTTGAACCCTTCTTCTCTTAAAAAGAAAATCTCATTTACCTTAGCACTCAGCTGCTTTGGATTAGCTTTAAGCTTTAATCCACTCTCAGCTAATCACGCTCTTGCGGATGAGGCGGCCAACTATCCAAACAAAACGATTCGCTTTGTGGTGCCTTATCCACCTGGTGGTCCTTTAGATGCAGCCGCTCGACAATTAGGCGAAAGGGTTCAAGAATCACTAGGTCAAAGTGTGGTGGTAGAAAATAAAGCAGGCGCTGGCGGCAATATCGGTCTAAGCACTGTTGCCCAAGCCAAAGCGGATGGTTACACCCTAGGCATGGGTGCCGTTGCGACCATGGCTATTAATCCATGGTTATACCGTAGTATGCCCTTTGACCCAGCTAAAGACTTTGCACCGGTAATTCTTTTATCCAATGTGCCGAATGTCTTAATTTTAAATAAAGACTTCGCGACAGAGCATAAAATCACCGATGTAAAAACGTTAGTGGATTATTTAGCTAAACATGGTGCCGAGATTAACTACAGCTCTGGTGGTAATGGTAGCGCTGGTCATTTAGCAGGCGAGCTCTTTAAAAAGCGCACGGGCGTTGATATGCTACATATCCCCTACCAAGGTGCAAGCCCAGCGAAATTAGCTTTATTAGCGAATCAAACGCAGCTGATGTTTGACAATCTAGCTTCTTCTCTACCTCAAATTCAGAGTGATGAAGTGGTTGCTTTAGCGGTGACCACCAAAGAGCGTAGCTCATTTTTAGCTGATTTACCCACGCTCGAGGAAAGCGGTATTGATAATTTTGATATAGGCACTTGGTTTGGTGTTGTTAGCCCAGCAGGCACCCCTACTCCTATCATTGATAAGCTTAATAAGGCCTATGCCGAGGGCATGCAAGATGAGCGAGTACAAACTCAAATGCGGAATATGGGCTCTGATTTAGCACCAAGTTCTGCCCAAGACTTTAGTAGTTACGCTCAATCTGAACTAGAGAAATATAAAGAGATTGTGCAATCGGCAGATATCAAATTAGATTAAGCTATAACAAGCAAATATATACACCTCGTGACCCATAAATCACGAGGTTTTTTAATGCAGAGTTACTTTGTACAAAACAAGCGGACATGAAAAAGCCCTCATAGAAAATCTATGAGGGCTTAGAACGAATTCACGACACACTTTGGTCTCAGTGAAGAAAGGAAGACAGTGAATTCAAAATGAAAAAGCCACCTCAGAAGAAGTGGCTTTTTGAAAATCTGGCGCGCCCGGCAGGAATTGAACCCACGACCTCTTGGTTCGTAGCCAAGCACTCTAATCCAACTGAGCTACGGGCGCTGATAAGGTTTTTGGTGGCTCTTCCCCGACTCGAACGGGGGACCTGCGGATTATGATTCCGTCGCTCTAACCAACTGAGCTAAAGAGCCTCTTG
>JAAZGT010000197.1 GCA_012511095.1 Alcaligenaceae bacterium | reverse complement strand
GCGACCAACGTGGCTGAGACCTCACTGACGGTACCAGGCATTCGCTTTGTAGTCGATAGTGGTTTAGCGCGTGTTAAGCGTTATTCGTGGCGTAACAAGGTGGAGCAATTACAAATTGAACCGATTTCTCAAGCCGCCGCCAACCAGCGAGCCGGTCGTTGTGGTCGTTTAGGTCCAGGTATTTGTATACGCCTTTACTCTGAAGAGGACTTTAATAAGCGTTCAGAATATACCGATCCAGAGATTTTAAGATCCTCCTTAGCTTCGGTCATTCTACGTATGAAGGCCTTGCGCCTACATGATATTGAGGCTTTTCCTTTTGTGGATATGCCCAGTGGTCGTGCCATTGCCGATGGCTATCACTTGCTTCACGAGCTCGGTGCACTAAATGAAAATAATCGTCTGACCCAAACTGGTCGATTATTAGCGCGTTTGCCTTTAGACCCTAGAATTGCGCGTATGATTTTAGCAGCTAAAGAGTTTAATTGCTTAACTGAAATGACCATTATTGCCGCAGCCTTATCAATTCAAGATCCACGAGAAAGACCATTCGAGGCTCAAGAAGCGAGTACTCAAGCGCATTCTAAATACCGTGATAAAGATTCAGAGTTTATTTCATATTTAAAGTTATGGGATTGGTACCAAGAACAGTACCAAAATAGAGAGTCCAACCGCAAATTGCAGCGACAGTTGCGTAAGGAGTTCTTGTCGCCAGTGCGTTTACGTGAATGGAATGATATTCATCAACAGCTCCGCACCCTAGTGCAAGATCAAAAATGGCGTTTTAACCAAGTTGAGGCAACGTACGAGGAATTGCACCGTGCTTTATTAAGTGGCTTATTGGGTAATATTGGTTTGCGTAGTGAGACTACTCGTGAGTACGAAGGTGCGCGGGGTATTCGCTATTTTGTACATCCAGGTTCTTACTTACATCGACGTTCTTCCAAATGGATTATGGCCGCCGAGTTGGTAGAAACGACGCGCTTATTTGCACGTACCGTAGCGAGAGTAGAGCCGCAATGGATTGAGCAAACGGGCCGCCACTTACTTAAAAAGATGTATTCAGAGCCGCATTTTGATCCGCGCCGTGGTCAAGTGATGGTTTATGAGCGCGCTACTATCTATGGTTTGCAAGTCTATCAGGGTCGTAAAGTCGGCTATGGTCGTTTAGATAAAAAGCATGCACGTGAGTTATTTATACGTGAGGCCTTGGTTGAGGGCACCATTAGAAAGCCATTGCCATTTTTAGAGCATAACCTAGCTTTGATTGAAGAAATCGAGAGCCTTGAGCATAAATCGCGTCGCCAAGACATTTTGGTCGATGATGAGCTAATTTATCGCTTTTATGATCAATATATCCCTGAGGATATGCATCAAGTTGCTACCTTAGAGCATTGGTATAAGCACCTTCCTGCTGAGGAAAAGGCTCGACTTAAACTCGATAAAGAGGAGTTAATGCGACATGAAGCTGTGGGTATTAGTACCGAGCAGTTTCCTAAACGTCTGCAATACGATAATTTAAGCTTAAGCTTATCTTATCATTTTGAACCCGGCTCACCGAGGGATGGTGTGACCCTCCAGGTACCAGTTTATGCTCTGAACCAAATTAATCCTATTGTGTCACAATGGCTGGTGCCAGGGATGCTCGAGGAAAAGGTCGAGTTGTTGTTACGTTCATTGCCACAGCGTTTGCGCCGCCATTGTGTACCTATTCCTGAATATGCCGCGCGTTTTGTAGACGATGTAGCGGGTGACGATGAGTTAAAGAAAACCCCTTTATTAGAGGTGCTCATCGAAGATATTTGGCAGCAAAAACGAATTCGCGTCAAAAGCTCCGATTTTAAGGAGGAAAATATTCCGCCGCATTTATCGATGATTTATAAAATCGTCGATGATGATGGTCGTATGTTGAGTTCTAGCCGTAACCTTGCACTTTTAAAAGCAGAGCATGCTCCCGTAGCCGAAGAAAGCTTTAGACAACTTCTGGATACGGACAAAGGTGCTCAAGAGACTTTACAAGATAATAAACATATTACGACTTGGGATTTTGGTGAATTGCTTGAGCAGGTACAGATCAAGCGTGGCCGTCAAACAGTATTGGGTTATCCCGCTTTAGTTGATCAAGGCAATGATTGTCGTATTGATGTTTTTGACGACCCCCAAGAAGCACTAACAGCGCATCGTAAAGGTTTAATCCGTTTATTTAAAATCGCGCTTAAAGAGCAAATTCGCTATTTAGCTAGAAACCTTAAAGACCTACCACAATTGGGTATGCTCTATATGGCCTTAGGTACACAAGAGGAACTTCAAGAGGAAATTATTGATTGTGCTTTAATTCAATCTTGTCTAGCGCATCCTTGGCCTAATAATGAGCAGGACTTTAATGACCGGGTCAAAGATGCTAAGGGTCGATTTGGCTTATTATTACAAGAAGTTATTCGTTTGCTACAACAGATTTTAAATGAATGGGCCTCTGCACTTAAAAAGCACAACGCCATCAAAGCCCATAAAGCCACTTATGACGACATTCAAGATCAGCTCAATCACTTGATCTATAAGGGCTTTTTAAGCAGTGTAGAATATGCTTCCTTACAGCATTACCCGCGCTACCTAAGAGCGGTACAATTGCGTATTGATAAGTTAAAAAATGACCCACGCCGTGACCAGCAGCTCATGCAAGATGTACACACCTTGCAGAGCAAATACGAACGTCGACTCGCTCAACTTAAGGGTGTATACGATCCACAAATGAGTGAGTTTGGCTGGTTATTACAGGAGCTTAGGGTGGCCTTGTTCGCACAAGAGTTGCGTACCCCCATGCCAGTTTCTGTTAAGCGCCTCGAAAGAGCTTGGCACAGCATGTCACAATAAAGTAGTTTTAGAGAGTTAATTATGTCCGATACCACGTTTGCAACCGCCGAAGCGACAGCAGCTGACGTTCAATCAACCCCAGCTTTTGTGCACTTACGTACCCACTCCGAGTATTCGGTGGTCGACGGTATTATCCGCATTAAGGATCTGGTTAATCAAGCTAAAGCCTTTAATCAACCAGCTTTGGCTTTGTCGGACTTAGGTAATTTATTTGGCTACATTAAGTTTTATCGCGCCGCACGACAAGCGGGTATTAAACCCATTGCGGCCTGTGATTTTTGGATTGATAATCCCCAAGATGATAAAAAACCCAATCGTTGCCTTTTAATCGCTCGTAATCACGAGGGTTATTTACAGCTGTGTCGATTGATTTCTAAATCGTGGATTGATAATCCTCAAATCGATAGAGGTCAATTAAAGGTCGAATGGCTCGAAGACACAGAGGAAACCAGTGGCTTAATTATGCTCTCCGGTGCGCGTCAAGGTGATATTGGCCAAGCCTTAGAGGTAGGTCGTTATGAGCAAGCGCTCAGCTTAGCCGAGCATTGGGCTAAGTTATTTCCTAATCGTTTTTATATTGAATTACAAAGAGCGGGTTTTGATGGTGATGAGCGTTATATTCAAGAAGCGCTTAAGATCGCCCAAGAAAGCAATCTGCCTGTGGTGGCGACACATCCGGTACAGTTTTTATCGGCTGATGATTTCGATGTGCATGAGGTACGTGTTTGTATTGCCCAAGGTGAGGTTTTAGCTAATCAAAATCGCACCAAACGCTTTAACCCCCAACAATATTTCCCAAGCTCAGAGGAGATGCTACAAAAGTTTAGTGATATTCCAGCCGCTACCATTAATGCGGTCGAAATTGCTAAGCGCTGTAACCTCACCATTGAGTTAGGTGTCCCCAATTTACCGGACTTTGAAACACCAGAGGGTATGACCCTTGGTGAGTACCTAATTGACTTGTCACATAAGGGTCTAACTGAGCGTCTTGAGTTTTTATTTCCTGATCCTAAAGAGCGTGCCGAGCATGAGCAAGCCTATCGTGAGCGTCTCGATCTTGAGTGTAAGATCATTATCGACATGGGTTTCCCAGGCTATTTCTTGATCGTTCAGGACTTTATTAACTGGGGTAAAAATAACGGTGTCCCTGTGGGTCCAGGGCGTGGTTCGGGGGCGGGTTCCTTAGTGGCTTATTCACTCGGCATTACTGACCTTGACCCAATCCGCTATGACTTATTATTTGAGCGTTTCTTAAATCCAGAGCGTGTTTCCATGCCTGACTTCGATATCGACTTCTGTCAGGACCAGCGTGAAAAAGTCATTGAGTACGTTAAGGAGAAATACGGTCGCGATGCGGTAAGTCAGATTGCTACCTTCGGTACCCTTGGCGCTAAGGCTGTGGTACGTGACGTGGGGCGTGTACTAGAAATGCCGTATTCACTGTGTGATGGTCTTTCTAAGCTCATTCCATTTAACCCAGCTAAACCATGGAGTCTCAGTGATGCCATGGAGGGGGAGCCCGAGTTTAAACGTCGCTACGATCAAGACGAAGAGGTGCAGTCCATTGTTGATAGCTCATTACCACTTGAGGGTTTAGTGCGTAACGTCGGTATGCACGCAGGTGGTGTTTTAATTGCACCAGGCCAACTCACTGATTTCTGTCCACTGTATTGTCAGCCCGGCCATAGTGGCAGCGTGGTTTCACAATACGATAAGGATGACGTAGAGCTAGCTGGCTTAGTTAAATTCGACTTCTTAGGCTTACGTAACTTGACCATTTTAGATTGGGCCGTACGCTATGTGCGTCGATTTAATCAAGGCCAAGAGGAATTCGACATCATGAGCGTACCGCTTGATGATAAGTCGACTTATGAACTGTTGTGTGATGGTAATACCACCGCGGTGTTCCAGTTAGAGTCGCGCGGCATGAAGGAGTTATTACGTAAGCTTCTGCCATCGACCTTCGAGGACGTGATTGCGGTATTGGCTTTATTCCGTCCGGGACCGCTCGATTCGGGTATGGTTGATGACTTCGTTAACCGTAAGCACGGTCGTGCCGAGGTAGATTATTTCCACCCCGATTTGACCAGCACCCTAGATAGTACCTATGGCGTCATTGTTTATCAGGAACAGGTGATGCTAATTTCTCAAATTATAGGTGGATATAGTCTAGGTGGTGCAGACTTATTACGTCGTGCCATGGGTAAAAAGCAACCCGATGAAATGGCTCAACATCGTAAATTATTCGAAGAGGGGGCGATTAAAAAAGGCTATGACGGCGAAATGGCAAAAAACCTATTCGACCTCATGGAGAAATTCGCGGGTTATGGTTTTAACAAATCTCACTCCGCAGCCTATGCCTTAATTTCCTATCAAACAGCTTGGTTAAAACATTATTACCCAGCCGAATTTATGGCCGCCACCTTATCTTCCGATATGGATGATACGGATAAAATTCAGATTTTCTGGCGCGACGCCTTAGATAATGGCTTAACCGTTTTGCCGGTCGATATTAATGAATCACAGTATCGCTTTGAACCTGTGCCTGATAAGCACCTCGAGGAAAAAGGCAGTATCCGCACGATTCGCTACGGTATGGGTGGCGTCAAAGGTGTGGGCGAAGGCGCTATTGAAAATATCTTAAAAGCACGCAACGAAGATGGTCCTTTTAAAGACCTCTATGATTTCTGCTCTCGCATTGATCGTCACACTGTCAATAAACGCGCTATTGAGGCCTTAATTCGTGCGGGTGCCTTTGATAACTTAGAAAGTAATAGACGCGCTTTATTAGAGAGTCTCTCTAAAGCCATCGAGGCCGCCGAACAGACGGATCGTAATGCGAATCAGGGTTCATTATTTGGTGATGATAGTGGCGATATCGTGGCCCATGAAATTAGTAGCATTAAGCCTTGGAATCTCTACGATATGTTGATCGAAGAAAAAAAGGCCCTAGGTTTCTACTTTAGCCATCATCTCTTTGATGTATGGCGTGATGAGGTAAGACGCTTTGCCCCAGCACCTTTAGCCACATTAAAGGAGTCACGTGCTAGTCAGTGGGTGGCAGGCGTATTAATTGCCTCTAGGGCTTTCCAATTAAAAGGTAAGGATGAGCGCTTATATTTCTTATTAATTGATGATGGTAGTGCGCAAATTGAGGTAACCTGTGATGCGAATCTTTATGAGAGTTGTAGACATTTAATTAATACGGATGATCTGCTTTTAGTGCAAGCACGTGTATCACGTAGTAGCTTTAATAATACTTTACGTGTTAATGCGAATGCATTATATAATTTGCAATCCGCTCGAGAAGCGGTGGCAAGTGATTTAACCGTGGTTTTAAATGAGCCCATCGCTCCTAAGCAATTGCATATCTTAATGAATCCATTCCGTGCTGAGCCTGAAAATGGTTTCCCAGGGGTGTCGGTGAAGTTTCAATACCAACCGGATAAACATACGGTCTGTGAAATCGTACTTGGCGAAGAATGGCGTGTTCGTTTAAACCCACAGTTTTTAGAGGGCTTATCTTCACGTAAAGAAATTGCTAGCTTTGAAGTAAATTATTAGTAAAATCTCAATGCTTATATTATTGATGTCGCAGCCATGGCGTTGTACCATTATTTAAAAATAGATAAAACCTAAAAAAAATGAGCGAATTTATCAGTTTAATTAGCGGTTACCTTGTATTAATGATCGTTCCGCAAAACCTAGCATTATTTTTGTTAGTGATTGGGGTTTTGTTTTATCTTATTCGCTGGCGTCGTTTGGCTTTTCTTTTTTCCTTCACGGCAGCGCTATGGTTAGTACTTTGGTCATTGCCCGTGACCTCCGTTAAAGTGGGTTCATTTTTAGAAGAGCAATATGCTGTTAGTAGTTATGATGAATTGCCAACGGCCGATGCCATCGTGGTGCTTGGCGGTAATACAGCAGCTAACCGTCAAAATTGGTTTGAGGAAACCCTAGATAGCGAATCTGCCTTTCGCCGTGTCGATATGGCGCAAAAGCTTTATGCCGCAGGCAAAGCTCCTAAAGTCATCGTATCAGGTGGAGCCAATGAGGGGATAATTAGCGAGGCACGTGGTATGGAGTTTGCTTTACGTAATCTCGGGGTACCAGCGGATGCCATTATCCGCGAGGATCATAGCCAAACTACTCGAGAAAACGCCTTATACACCAAAAAAACCATGGCTGAGCATCAAATTAATTCAGTACTAGTGGTGACATCGGCACTGCATATGCCTCGTGCCATGGGTGTATTTAATCATTTAGGGATTACGGCCTATGCTGCACCTAATCCGCCGCAGATTGTGGTGCCAACCGATGAGCCTGATTTCAGTCTGTATAAACCCAATAAGCGAGCTTTAGCGGCTAGTCGCTCTATTATTAAAGAGTATTTAGGTTATTGGGTTTATCAGTTTAGAGGCTGGATTTAGTTATCACCTAAATCTATTAATTGGTCGCCAAAATATGTTGAACAGCTGCTAACACCTCATCCTCTTCGGGCCAGCGACCATTTTCACCTAAGACCAAGGCATTGGGTGACCACGGTCCTGTATTTTTAACATCAGTCACACCGATAAGTGTGATTTGTTTTGCATCTGCCGCAGCACTTAAGTGAGAAACCCCTGAGTCATTACATAAAACGACAGCGGCTTCTTTTAATAAAGCGGCAAAGGCACCTAGGCTAAGTGCGGGGAGTAATCTAGCAGAGGGGGCGTTTTCTTTAGCTTGGGCCACTTCATTAGGTGGAGGGCACATAATCACATCATGGCCTTTGGCTTGTAGTTTACGAGTTAATTGCTCATAACCTTGCCAAACCTTGTTTTTACCTTTGTGTAAACCCACAGCAGTGGGCGCGATTAAAATAAATTGCCCTGACTTTAGACCATGCTGTGACATATAAACATCTTTTTCAGCTAATTGATTGTCCCTAAAAGGCAATAAAACGGTCTTTTTAGGATAAGCTAAACAACTAAAACCCCAAGTACTTAGAGCAGTGCGTGTAAGATAATACCAAGACTCTACCGCATGTGGCTTAGGTTTAAGCTTTGTTAGGGGCCATTTTAATAAAAGTGAACGACCATCATCTCTATAACCTGCACTAGGTATAGAGGCTAATCTAAAACAAAGAGCACTGGTGAGTGAATCAGGTAATAAAAGACCCACTTCATTATTAACAGCCTCTTTGCTTTTGCGATAGTCGCGAATACGCCGAGCATCTTCGCGCCATTTACCACTAAGCGCAAGAAACTCAACCTTTGGATTGTTTAAATAACCTTTTAATAATCCCTCGGCCCATGGTTTAGCGCAGATCACAACCTGTGCGCCAGTATCAATCACGGCATTAAGAGAGGATAGGCTCATGCACACATCGCCTATCCAATTAGGTAAACGGATATAGATTCTTGATATTTTCTTCATTTGAAAAACTATGTCTAGTTTAGGCAACTATTGAAACTTTACACTTTTTTTGCCGTAACCGTTAAAATCACAGTGGTTAATCAGTAATAAGGTAGTTTGAGTGAGCAAAATTGAGGATTTAAGCAAAGAGCAGCAAAAAATGATTCGACGCAATTTATGGCGCCGAATTTTTGAACGTGTGGGCTCTTTTTGGAAATTCTTAGCAATTTCCGTCATTTGTACCATGATCGCCTCAGCCACTCAGCCTGGTTTGGCTTATTTAATGAAGCCATTATTAGACGAGGGTTTTGCTGGATCGAGACCAGAGTTTATTTGGATGATGCCAGTAGCCATTATTGGTTTAATGCTAATCCGCGGTGTTTTTAACTTTTTTGGTGGCTACCTGATGGCATGGGTAGCCAATAAGGTTTTATTTGGTGTACGGGCAGAGATGTTCTTTAGCTTATTACATATGCCAGATACCGAATTCCAAAAGGGCGATACTGGTCGTTTATTAAATCGATTCACGGTTGATGCGGGAAATGTTACCCAATATGCTGCTGAGATTGTCACTAACTTAGTACGTGAAGTCTTTGTGGTGATCGCCTTAGTCGCCTTATTGCTCTATTTGTCTTGGCAGCTAACCCTTATTATTTTCTTGATCTTCCCCTTTTCGGTGTTGGTGGGTGGTTACTTTGCCAAACGGCTACGTACTATTAACCGTCGCACCCTCGATATGAATGCTGATTTAACAGCGACAGTAAAAGAGGGGATTGAGGCGCAGCGCGTCATTAAATTATTCGATGGTTATGAGCGTGAAACTGCGCGCTTTGAAAGGGTGAATAAGGGTTTAAGGGCCTATGCCATGCGCGCATCGATTGCTGATGCAGCCATGTCGCCATTGACCCAGTGGGTGATTTCATTTTCTGTGGCTGCTGTTGTTAGCGTGGCTTTATATCAAGCTGAGCGTGGTTTAACCCCCGGTGAGTTTATTGCCTTTATTACTGCCTTAGGTCAGATTTTTGATCCAGTGCGTCGTCTAACAAACTTGGCTAGTAAATCACAAAAAATGATGGCTGCTGCTGAGAGTGTCTTTAAACTCATTGACTCTGATAGAGAAAGAGACGAGGGCACTAAGAATTGCCAAGTTACTCAAAACTCTACTATCGATTTCCAAAATATCACCTTACGATTCAGTGAGGATGGTAAGGATATACTTAAAAATTTATCCTTTTCGGTCAATGCTGGCCAAACAGTGGCGCTCGTCGGCCGTTCTGGTAGTGGTAAAACCACACTCGTTAATATGCTGCCACGCTTTGTTGAGCCTAGCAGCGGTCAAATTCTGATTGATGGTACGCCCATTGATGAATTTACTTTGTCGAGTTTAAGACAAAACTTATCACTCGTTAGTCAGCATGTCGTGCTTTTTGAGGGCTCCATTGCTGATAATATTCGTTATGGCTCAAATCAAGACGCCGATGAAGCCAAGCTTCGTTCGGTCTTAGAAGCAGCTAATTTATGGGATTTTGTACAAAGCCTACCCCAAGGGGTAAATACCCAAATTGGTGAGGGTGGCTCTTGGCTATCGGGTGGTCAACGCCAACGCTTAGCCATTGCCCGTGCCTTATTAAAGGACGCGCCAATTTTAATTTTGGACGAGGCCACCTCAGCACTCGACAACGAATCAGAGAAGCTAGTTCAAGAGTCATTAGAGCAACTTATGAAAGGTCGAACCACCTTTGTGATTGCTCACCGCCTATCAACCGTTAAAAATGCCGATCGCATTTTAGTATTAGATGAAGGTGTGATTATCGAAGACGGTAGTCATGATGAGCTCTTGAAAAACAGCGGATTGTACCAATCTCTATACGAAATGCAGTTTAAAGAGGCTTAAATCAGCCCCATTTAATCCTGCTGCACTAGATTACACCCCCCATTACCTCCATGACAGCGCTATAGATTCGCTGTATGATGGGTATATGGGGTATTTATTCGGAGAAAATTATGAATCAAGCTAAGAACCACGCAACTGAGAATTGGGGCTATGAGCATCCGGACGTTAAGGGCCCCAACGCCTTAATGTTTTTTACATGGGATTTATCAAAAACCATTGAAAACGCATTTCATGATGCAAACGAGGAAAATCTCGAGGAATATGTTCAACAGGCACAAGCCTCAGTTGATCGTTTATTAAGCCGTTATGTTGAAATCGGTGCCGATCCCGATGTTTTCGAGGGTCAGTACATTAACTTAACGATTGAGCAAAGACCAGACTCTAATAGTGCCTTAATCGCTTTAGAAACTTCACCAGAGTTAGAAGAAAAAATTATTGAGATGCAATCTCGTGTTAAACCTGGCCATAGCTAATCATTAGCAATTACAAAAAATGCCGTTTTGATTTAATTTCAAAACGGCATTTTGCTTTTTATGACTACAACTACATTAACACAATATCGTACATCTCTTGGCTGTAGTTATTATCGACCTCTAAGCTAATTGGTTTACCAATAAACTCATCCAACATACCCAAGAAACTGCTTTCCTCATCAAGGAATAGATCAATGACTTGTGGCGACACAATTAATCTAAACTCTTTAGGATTAAACTGTTTTGCCTCTCTGAGAATTTCACGCATGATGTTATAACAAACTGTGCGAGCCGTAAGCACATTACCGCGAGTATCACACGTTGGACAAGGCTCACATAGTAAAGTGTATAAGGAGTCGCGAGTACGCTTACGGGTCATTTCGACCAAACCTAAGGCTGAAAAACCACTCACCGTGGTGTGTGTCCGGTCTCTTGAAAGTGCTTTTCTTAATTCGTCCAATACAGCTTCTTGGTGTTCGGGATTATCCATATCAATAAAATCAATGATGATAATACCGCCTGTATTACGTAGACGAAGTTGACGCGCGATGGCGTGCGTTGCTTCTAGATTGGTTTTAAAAATGGTGTCGTGAAAATTTCGATAACCAATAAAACCGCCGGTATTCACATCAATACTCGTTAAGGCCTCATTGTGATCAAAAATCAAATAACCACCTGATTTAAGTTCAACACGTCGTGAGAGGGCAGTTTTAATTTCCTCTTCAACATTGGCAACATCAAATAAAGGACGCGGACCCGTGTAATGGTGAATTTTATCAACCACCGCAGGCGTATAAATTTCTGCCCACTCAGTTAGACTCTGACTAACAGTGCGTGAATCAATTTCAATGGTGGTTGTTTCCTCGGTTGCAAAATCACGTAAAACACGTTGTGCAAGATTAAGATCCTCATAAAGCAGAGCAGGGGCACCTTGTCTTTTCATCTCATCGATGATTTTTTGCCAACGCAAGCTTAGGTATTTCTGGTCGTTTTTTATTTCCTCATCACTAGCCCAACTCGCTTGTGTGCGGATGATATAGCCGCCTTTTTCCTCAGGATCCATGAGCTCCTTAACGCGTTGCTTAAGCGTTTCGCGTTCCTCATCTGTTTCAATTTTTTGAGAAATACCAATGTGTGGGTCGTGGGGAAGATAGACTAAGACACGTCCGGCAATACTAATTTGATTAGATACACGAGCGCCTTTGGTGCCTACCGCATCTTTGGTTACCTGAACCAATAAGGTCTGACCTTCAAATAAGATCTTTTCAATTTGCACTTGTACATTTTCATGTTGGCGACTTTCGCGATTCTCCCTTAAATCGGCAATATGTATAAATGCCGCTCGCTCCAAACCAATATCGATAAAAGCACTTTGCATGCCAGGCAACACGCGGGTGACCTTACCTAAGTAAATATTACCTACATTACCACGCTGATTACTACGTTCTAGTTGAATTTCTTGTACCGTGCCTTGTTCAACAATAGCAACGCGTGTCTCAAACGGCGTGACGTTAATTAGAATTTGTTCGTTCATTAGTTTTTAATACGATTAATTATATTTATTGAGTTTCTTTATCTTAGCGCATGTAGCGGGTCTTTGTGCTGCAGTGCACTTATTAAATCGCAAGGAATTGTAGATGGGGATGGACCTTGATGTTAGTAAGAATGGCATTAATCTTAATGAGCAATAAAAAATGCCCGACCACATAGGATGTAATCGGGCACAGACTGTTAGCAATGTTAATTAATCAACTG
>JAAZGT010000025.1 GCA_012511095.1 Alcaligenaceae bacterium | reverse complement strand
GCAGCACGACCAATGGTCTGAATCAAACTACGATCAGAACGTAAAAAGCCCTCTTTATCAGCATCTAAAATCGCCACTAAAGAAACCTCTGGGATATCTAAACCCTCTCGTAATAAGTTAATGCCTACTAAGACATCGAAGGTACCTAAACGTAGATCACGAATAATTTCGACTCGCTCTACAGTATCAATGTCCGAGTGTAAATAACGTACTTTAAGACCATTTTCCTCTAGGTACTCAGTTAGGTCCTCGGCCATTCGCTTGGTTAAGGTAGTAACTAATACACGCTCACCTACCGCAATACACTCCTTGGCCTCACCCAATAAATCATCCACTTGAGTTAAGGCAGGTCGAACCTCTACCACAGGGTCCACTAAGCCCGTAGGTCTGACCACCTGCTCAACCACTTGGTCTGAACGCTCATTTTCATAATCAGCTGGTGTCGCAGAAACAAAGACGCTTTGACGCATACGTTGCTCAAACTCCTCGATTCTTAAAGGTCTATTATCAAGTGCTGAAGGCAATCTAAAACCAAACTGCACTAAGGTTTCTTTACGAGAACGGTCACCACGATACATACCGCGCAATTGCCCCATCATGACGTGACTTTCATCAAAGAACATCAACGCATCTTGAGGCAGGTAGTCAATTAACGTGGCTGGTGGCTCGCCTGGAGCGGCACCCGATAAATGTCTTGAATAATTCTCAATGCCCTTACAAAAACCGAGCTCTTGCATCATTTCAAGATCAAATAAAGTACGTTGCTCAATGCGCTGGGCTTCGACCAACATACCTTGGTCATAAAAATATTGCTTACGTTCTCGAAGCTCCTCTTTGATCGTCTCCATAGCGCGAACAATAGTTTCACGAGGAGTGACGAAGTGAGAGCTTGGGTAAATCGTAAAACGCGGAATTTCTTGACGCACTCGACCAGTTAAAGGATCAAACAGCTCAATAGTTTCAATTTCATCATCAAACATACTTAATCGAACCGCGAGCTCAGCGTTTTCCGATGGGAAAACATCAATGACATCACCACGCACACGGAAAGTACCACGGCTAAACTCCATATCGTTACGCTCATATTGCATCGCGACTAAGCGCGCTAAAAGCTCATTACGAGGGATTTCATCGCCGGTGCGAATTAATAAAATCATGGCATGATAATCGCTCTGATTACCAATACCGTAAATTGTTGATACGGTACCCACCACAATGGTGTCACGACGCTCTAATAAGCTTTTGGTCGCTGATAAGCGCATTTGCTCAATGTGCTCGTTAACTGAAGAGTCTTTTTCGATAAACAAATCACGCGCGGGTACATAAGCCTCTGGCTGATAGTAATCGTAATAAGAAACAAAATACTCTACTGCATTGCGTGGGAAAAACTCGCGCATTTCAGCATAAAGCTGAGCGGCTAAGGTTTTGTTAGGCGCTAAAATTAAAGCGGGCCTACCTAATCGAGCAATGACATTTGCCATCGTATAGGTTTTACCAGAGCCCGTAACCCCCAAAAGGGTTTGGAACATTAGGCCGTCACTAATTCCCTCTACCAATGCATCAATTGCCGCAGGCTGATCGCCCGCAGGTGGAAAGGGTTGATAGAGCTGAAAGGGGCTATTAGGAAATTCTACGAATTTTGCTTGACTCATTTGCTATAATTGACCGATGCTAAATACGCCACAAGGGCAATTTTTATTATCGCTTTTCTATTATTTATTACAAAAATCAGGTGTAAACATACGATATGAGTAGTCTGTACCAAAACGTGGAGATGGCTCCACGCGATCCTATTTTAGGCCTTAATGAGCAGTTTAACTCTGATACCCGTACAGAAAAAGTAAATTTAGGTATTGGTGTCTATAGTGACGACGAAGGCCGTTTACCTTTACTTAAAGCTGTACGCGCAGCTGAGCAACTACAAATTGAAGGCGCTAATCCACGCGGTTATTTACCAATTGATGGTCTAGCTGCTTATAACAAAGGGGCACAAACCTTATTATTAGGCAAAGACTCCCCTGTAATTGCCGAAGGCCGTGCTATCACAGTTGAGTCTATTGGTGGTACAGGTGCACTTAAGCTTGGCGCTGACTTTTTAAAAAGCCTAACTCCCGATTCCACTGTTTATATTAGCGATCCTAGTTGGCAAAACCACCGTGCGATTTTTGGCAATGCGGGTTTTAAGGTAGAAACTTATCCTTATTACTCAACCGAAACACACGGTTTAGATTTTGCTGCAATGAAATCGTTCTTTGAAGCACTAGCGCCAAAAAGCATTGTCGTTTTACATGCTTGTTGTCACAACCCAACGGGCATGGACCCAACCATGGAGCAATGGCAAGAGCTATTAGAGGTTATTCGATCTCGTCAGCTTATCCCCTTCTTAGATATTGCGTATCAGGGCTTTGGCGCTGGTTTAGAAGAGGATGCCCAGGTTGTTCGCTTATTTGCCGAGTCAGGTCTGGAGATTTTTGTTAGCTCATCTTTTTCAAAGTCATTCTCTCTTTATGGTGAGCGTGTCGGTGCCTTAACCCTCACCACAGCAGACAATACTTTAACTGATAAGGTATTAAGCCAAGTTAAAACGGTTATTCGAACCAACTACTCTAACCCACCAACTCACGGTGCAACGGTAGTGGCTACAGTTCTTAATTCCCCTGAGCTCTATAAACTATGGGAAGATGAGCTAGGCGAAATGCGTGTGCGTATTCGTGATATGCGCGAGCAATTGGTTGAGAAAATCAAAGAAGCAGGTGTGGAGCAAGACTTTAGCTTTGTACTAGAGCAAAATGGCATGTTCTCTTACTCAGGTTTAACTGAAGAGCAAGTTGAGCGCCTACGTGAAGAATTTGGTATTTACGCCATTAGCACTGGTCGTATTTGTGTTGCAGCTCTTAACTCCAGCAATATTGATTATGTAGCCAAAGCAATTGCTGCTGTTTTATAAAAAACCGTGCAAGCTTAAATAGAGCTTGCATTTATCATCATTATGATAGAAAATGACTGTATATCTGTACAGTCATTTTCTATCCTGGAGTGATGATGAGCATTAAACTCACCGCCAGACAGCAAGAGGTCTTTGACCTAATCAAAACCATTATCCGCCGTACTGGTTTTCCACCAACGCGCGCAGAAATAGCCAAGAACCTAGGCTTCCGCTCCGCCAACGCAGCTGAGGATCATCTAAAAGCGCTCGCTAAAAAAGGCGCTATTATTCTTATCCCTGGCACATCGCGTGGCATTCGTCTTAACCCAGCACTTGATGATTCTAACGAGCCACTAACTGATATCGATAGCAGTTCCAGTGCCTTAGATAATCTCACCACCCTCCCCATAATTGGCCGTGTGGCTGCGGGTAGTCCAATACTTGCTCAAGAGCATGTTGAAAAAGAGATTCCCGTCGATCCTGCTATGTTCGAAGACAAGGCAGATTATCTCCTACGCGTACGTGGTGAGTCGATGATCGACATTGGCATTTATGATGGCGACCTATTAGCTGTCAAAAAAACTGAGTCTGCACGTAACGGTCAAATCGTTGTTGCGCGAATTAATGACGAGGTTACTGTCAAACGCTTTAAAAAAGGCAGCAAAGAAATCACTCTAATCGCTGAAAACCAGCAGTTTGAGCCAATTATAGTTACCCCACAAGATGAATTCGCTATCGAGGGTTTAGCTGTTGGCTTAATACGCAGCATTAATTAGAGTTTTGAGCGAGCAAATATAGGCTAAGGGGTTATATTCCTTAGCCTATTTTTATGCCTAATAGATCAATTTATCACTAGTCTGCAATAGGTGCTTTAAAGGCTTTTAAGCGTAACGCATTACTTAGTACAAAGACACTTGATAAGGCCATCGCTCCTGCTGCAAACATCGGCGATAATAATACGCCATTAATTGGGTATAAAACACCCGCAGCTACTGGTACTAAGGCCGTATTATAAGCAAAAGCCCAAAATAGGTTTTGATGAATATTCTTAATTGTGGCCTTTGATAAAGCAATGGCATTAGGGACGCCTTTTAAACTACCTGACATTAACACCACATCCGCAGCTTCCATTGCAACATCGGTGCCTGTACCAATGGCAATGCCTACATCAGCCTCAGCCAATGCAGGGGCATCATTAATACCATCACCCACAAAAGCCACGGCACCATACTGCTCGCGTAAGGTTTTAATCTTATCTAATTTACCTTCTGGCAATACCTCGGCTATGACATCATCAATGCCTAAACCCTTGGCAATGGCCTCAGCTGTCTGCCTTTTATCACCAGTGATCATCACTACCTTAAGGCCTAAATCATGTAATGCCTTAATAGATTCGGGAGTATCTTGTTTAATCGGATCAGATACAGCAATCATCGCTGCCAATTTGCCATCAACTGCCACATACATCGGTGATTTACCCTCAGCTGCTAAACCTAAGCTAAGCGTATCAAACTTATGTAGGTCTAAACCTAAGGACTTCATAAAGCGATCCGCACCAATTTCAACTTTGGTGTCATTAACCATTGCTCTGACCCCCATACCTGTAATGGACTCAAATTGAGACAATGGTCGCAACTCAATACCCTTTTCTTCTGCTGCTTGTACGATGGCATGAGCAATGGGGTGCTCAGATTGTTGCTCTACAGACGCAATTAAGGCAAGCACCTCATCGGGCTCAAAACCCTCGAGCAACTCTAAATCTGTCATAGTTGGGCGACCTAGGGTCAACGTACCTGTTTTGTCAACAGCTACTACCTTAGCATCTCTAAGCGTTTGTAATGCCTCACCCTTACGGAATAAAACCCCCATCTCAGCGCCACGCCCCGTACCCACCATAATAGAGGTGGGAGTAGCTAAGCCCATAGCACATGGACAGGCAATAATTAATACCGCGACGGCATTAACAATGGCAAAGGTTAAGGCGGGTTTAGGACCAAAGATCATCCACACCACAAAAGTTAGTAAAGCCAAGGCAATCACTGTAGGTACAAACCAATATGTCACCTTATTAACAACTGACTGAATAGGTAGTTTTGAACCCTGCGCCTGCTCAACTAAATTGATAATTTGAGAAAGCACAGTTTTATCACCCACCGCAGTCGCTTTAAATGTAAAAGCACCTTGCTGATTCACCGTACCACCCACTAAAGGACTGTCGACCGTTTTTTCTACGGGGATAGGCTCACCACTAATCATCGATTCATCAACGAAGCTATGCCCTTCTAACAAGACGCCATCAACAGCAATACGCTCACCAGGACGTACTTGAATTACATCACCTGTGCGTACCTCATGGATTGGAATCTGCACCCACTCACCATTACG
>JAAZGT010000196.1 GCA_012511095.1 Alcaligenaceae bacterium | reverse complement strand
TTGCTAAGGCTTTTAATCTGCCGCAAGTTAGGGGCGTTATTATCGCTTCTATAGGCAAAGAAAGCCCAGCTGCTGCAACAGGCCTTGCGGTTGGCGATATTATTATAAAAATCAATGACAAGCAAGCGATTAACACTCGCCAAATGCTTAATGAGGTTGCCGTTTTAAAGCCCGGCTCGGTGGTTAAGCTAGAGGTTTTAAGAGGTGGCCGTACGCTAAGCTTTGATGTGACACTAGCGCAACGACCACAGTCATTCGAATAAATTTAGACTAAGCCGTTTTACTCTGATTCAGTAGACGGCTTTCTTTTTTTGACAAAACGACACAAGAAAATACCCAACTCATATAAAAGACAAAGTGGAATAGCCATTAATAATTGGCTAATCACGTCGGGTGGCGTAACAACCGCTGCAAGCACAAAAGAACCAACAATCACATAGCCACGAATAGATTTGAGCTTTTCTACGCTAACGGCACCAAATGACACCAACACAACTACCGCTACCGGTACTTGGAATGTTAAGCCAAAAGCCAAGAACATAGTCATTACGAAGCTTAAATAAGCAGCGATATCGGGAGCAACGGTAATAGAATCCGGTGCCACCATCGAAATAAATTGAAATACCGTATTAAAAACCACGTAGTAACAAAACAGCATACCTAAGAAAAATAGCAAGGTGCTAGATAAAATCAAAGGTAATACTAAGCGTTTTTCGTGCATATATAAGCCAGGCGCAATAAAGGCCCACGCTTGATATAAAACCACAGGCAATGCAATCACAAAGGCCACCAACAAAGTCACCTTAAGTGGCACTAAAAACGGCGTAATCACGCCTGTAGCGATCATTGTATGGTTTTCAGGTAAAGTGCTTATCATCGGCTGCGCTAAGAAATCGTATACTGCACCTGTACCTGGGTAGATAGTTAATACAACAAAAACAGCCAACACCGCGATCAGCATACGAATGACGCGTGTACGCAGCTCAATTAGATGTGAGAAAAAGCTTTGACCCGGATCCTCGGTCGCAGAATTTGCTTGATTAGACATTTTTTGCCTCACCATCATCACGATTGGAATTATTGTTATCTTTTATTTCAGCGGTAGCGACTGTCTGCTCTTGAGTTGATTGATGCAACTCGTTTTCGGGCAACTGCTCCCAAAGCCCCACACCCTCTAAACTGCTATCTGCATCAACTGGACTCTCTAGGTTTTCAGCCAGAGCATCCCACCTTTCGTTATGTTGAGCTTGCTCTTCGGGGTCAAACCCAGGCTCTTGTAAGGGCTCAAAGCTTGGCCCATCATAAATACTTGCCACCTCAGGCGTGGCATTAACTGATGCACTAGTTGCCTCACTTGTGGCGGAATCTGTTGTTGCACTTTCGTCAAACTCTGTGGGTGACCAGAGTTGATTAACAACATCAGCGCCACTGGCTAATTGCGCATCGTCTTCGGGAGGGTAAATTATTGCCTCGGCGACGGTAGAATCGACCAAGGCCTGTGACTTAGGTG
>JAAZGT010000024.1 GCA_012511095.1 Alcaligenaceae bacterium | reverse complement strand
CCCTCGATTAGCGCAAAGTCTTCTTTGCTACCAACACCACGACCACCAGAAACGATAACCTCAGCAGCAGTTAGCTCAGGTCTGTCACTCTCAACCATTTCGCGACCAACAAACTTAGAAGCACCGCTACAAGCTACTGCGTCAATAGTAGCCACCTCAGCAGAACCACCTTCGGCAGCAACTGCATCAAAAGCTGTAGTACGTACAGTTAATACCTTTTTGTCGCCTTCTACTTGAACCGTAGCAATCGCGTTACCAGCGTAAATTGGGCGCTGGAAAGTATCAGCAGACTCAACTGCAATCACGTCAGTGATTTGTGCTACATCTAATTTAGCCGCTACGCGAGGAGCAACGTTTTTACCGTTAGCAGTCGCAGGGAAAAGGATATGGCTATAGTCACCAGCTACCGCAAGTACTTGCTCAGCCACGTTTTCAGCTAAGAAGTGCTCTAAGCTATCGCCATCGGCTAATAGAACCTTAGAAACACCAACAACCTTAGCAGCAGCATCAGCAACTGCTTGTGCACCTTTACCAGCAACTAAAATATGGATATCACCGCCAAGTTTGGCAGCCGCAGCTACAGCATTAAGAGTAGCTGGCTTTAAGGAAGAATTATCGTGTTCAGCAATTACTAAATTCGTCATCTTAAATCACCTTCGCTTCATTTTTTAACTTATCAACTAACGTATCTACATCAGGTACGGTAATACCGCCCTCACGCGCAGGTGGCTCAGATACTTTTAAAGTTTTTATTCTAGGAGTGACATCAACACCTAAATCAGCTGGTGTCAGTACATCAAGCTGCTTTTTCTTGGCTTTCATGATGTCAGGTAATTTAACGTAGCGAGGCTCGTTAAGACGTAAGTCAGTAGTGATGATTGCAGGTAACTGAATCTCAATTGTTTCTAGACCACCATCAACCTCACGAGTAACGGTAGCTGTACTATCGCCTAACTCAACTTTTGAAGCAAAAGTAGCTTGAGGTCTATCGAGTAAAGCCGCAAGCATTTGACCAGTCTGGTTAGCATCGTCATCGATCGCTTGCTTACCTAAGAGCACAATGTCGGCACCCTCTTTGTTGGTCACTTCTTTAAGAAGTTTAGCAACTGCTAGAGGCTGTAACTCCTCGTCAGTTTGTACAAGAATACCGCGGTCAGCACCAAGTGCCATCGCCGTACGAATTGTTTCTTGGCATTTATCAACACCACAAGAAACTGCAATGACCTCAGTCACTTTGCCTTGTTCCTTGAGACGTACCGCCTCTTCCATGGCGATTTCATCAAATGGATTCATAGACATTTTAACGTTGGCAATATCAACGTCTGTCTGATCTGCTTTTACACGTACTTTGACGTTGAAGTCAACAACGCGTTTGACGGGCACTAAGACCTTCATCAAATTTTCTCCTATGACAATTATTTTTAATGCAGTGTATTTTACACGGTGTCGGACCTATTTTACCCACTTTGCAGCCTTTTACCTAATCAATTTAAGAAAAGACCAACTTAACCTAGGGTTAAGTAATGGGTTGACCCAACGTAAACTGTGGCTTTTAAACTACATCAAATTAAAGTATTTTGAGGGTTAACAAAAAATAAATTGCTTTTTAAACATTTTGCTACGATTAATTTTACTAAAAACCTGCTAAGGTTCGTACATGCTCAGTCGCACTCCGAGCTAAAGCGCTAATATTATAGCCCCCCTCAAGGAAGCTAATTATGCGCCCTTGGCAATGCCTATCAGCCACCCCCATGAGTTGCTTAGTAAGCCAAATAAAATCACGCTCGAGCAGAGTCATCTGCCCCATATCGTCATCACGATGTGCATCAAAACCTGCACTGATAATAATTAGCTCGGGGCGATAGGTCTCCATGATAGGCAACCAAACCGAACAAACCGCCTCTTCGATCTCCTCGCGACCACTATAAGCCTTAAGAGGAACGTTGTGCATATTAGGCGCAACATCCTGCTCCCCCGAATAGGGAAAAAATGGGTGTTGAAAAAAACTGAACATTTTGACCTTTGGATCATTAGCAAAGATCTTTTCGGTCCCATTGCCGTGGTGCACATCAAAATCAACAATCGCAATTCGCTCTAAACCATATTTTCTAATGGCATAGCGCGCTGCAATAGCGACATTATTAAAAAAACAAAAGCCCATACTCTTATCGGGCTCAGCATGATGGCCTGGTGGACGTACCGAACAAAAGGCATTTTTAGCGCGTGAATTCATTATTTCATCAACCGCTAAAATTCCCGAACCAGCAGCACGTAAAGCAGCTCTCCAAGTGTATGGATTAAGACTTGTTTCCTCGTTGTCTATATTAAAGTAGCCCTCAGTAGGAATATTGGACTTAATAAAGTTTATATACTCCGCATCGTGGCAACTTAAAATATCCTCTTCGGTAGCCTGCGGTGCATCCATTGCTCTGAGGCACCAAATCAAATCGGTTGCACAAAGTCGATCGTGAATTGCCTCTAAACGTTTTGCTGACTCTGGGTGCCAGCTACGCATGTTATGTAAACTACAATCTGGGTGTGTAATATAAAGCGTGCCTAACAAGACTTCCCCTGCTCTATTATGTAAAAAATTATATAAGCAGTAACATGTTAATACGTAGTCCGTCTGAATGATGCTCGGTATTTACCCTATATCTTAATAAATCTCAATTATGCTTACAATTAAGTATTAAGTAAGGAATTAGCTAAACTTAATTTAAACGCCATTTCTTTAACTATTAAAAATTTGCCTAATTATAATTATGAAACCTAATAAATTATTACTAAGCAGTCTCGCCGTATTCAGCCTAACTGCTTGTGCAGGCACTGCATCTAAACCAGCCACAACCGCCCCCAAAGCAACTAAGGCAGCAACTACAAATACAAATAGTACAACACTAAGCTCTGACTTTGAGAGTCGTTCTTTAAGTGCTAATAAAGATATGTTTATTAAAGAAGTGGCCGAACGTTACAACGTACCGGTCAATCATGTAGCGACCTTAGTTAATTCGGCACAAATTAATGCTCAAACTCAACGTCTAATGGCACCCAGCACCAACGCTCGCGTCAAGCGCTCTTGGACCACTTATAGAAACCGTGTGATGGATCCTATACGTATCCGTGGTGGTAAAAGCTTTATGCAAAGAAATGCTGCTACCTTAAGACAGGTATCACAACAATATGGCGTACCAGCAGAAATTATTGCTAGCATTATTGGGGTAGAAACGGTTTACGGCAATTATATGGGTGATTTTAGGTTGTTAGATGCCTTATACACATTGGGCTTTCATCACCCAGATCCAAATCGTCCAGACCGTCACCAGTCTTTCCGCAACCAATTAGCTGCTCTAATTAAGCTAAATCATCAAGGTAAAATTAATGCCCATACTGAGCTAGGCTCATTTGCGGGCGCAACGGGCTTACCGCAGTTTATGCCAATTAGTATTATGCATTTTGCGGTTGATGGTGATGGCGATGGCCGTATTGATTTACGTCATAGCGAAGTAGATGCCATTCACTCCGTTGCTAACTTCCTCGTTAAGCATGGATGGCAACGTGGCATGCCGGTATTTGCACCAGCAACCCTACCAAAAAACCCAGCATCAGTTGAGGGTAAGGGTTTAGAGCCAACATTAACGTGGCAAGAGCTACAAGCTCAGGGTTCGAGTAGTACGGTTAACAATAGCTCATGGCAACAAGGTCGTAACTTGGGTGTGATTAACCTGATGGATGAGTCTCAAGGCAGAAACCAGTATCGCATTGCCACTCAGAACTTCTTTGCTATTACCAAATACAATAATAGTTACTTCTACGCAGCTTCAGTTGCCGATTTTGCAGAGACGCTAAGGTAGTTTATATAGTTTAGAAACAAGCCCAGACTAGATCCGAAATATTCATCCAGAAATTCGGGTCTAGGTACATAGATACAATTAAAAGCAATATCAAAATAACCGCAAAGGTTAAGATAATTTTCAAACCTTTCATGCTCTTAACTCGCAAACGCAGGCACTTGACGTCTATCAATGGCACGCTCAACAATAGGCCAGTTAGCTAAAGTCGCCACCACACTAAGAGCAACGGCTAAGCCCCACATCAAGTCATAGCTACCAAACTTATCAAAAAACACCCCGCCTAACCACACACCCAAGAACGAACCCACCTGATGGCTAAAGAAGGCTAGACCGCCCAACATAGACAAATGACGGATGCCAAAAATATGCGCAATAATGGCATTGGTTGCTGGTACCGTTGATAACCAAATAAAACCCATTGAAATGGAAAATAGGTACACGCTTAAAGGACTCAGCGGCACTATTAAGAACAGCCCAATAAAGATAATACGTAAGAAATAAATACCCATGAGCAAATAGCGCTTTTCATAACGCTGCCCTAATGAGCCCACCACATAGCTACCAAAAATATTACATAAACCAATGAGCGCAAGAGATAAGCTCGCAACCTCAGGCCCCAGTCCATGATCTTTAAGATAACCTGGTAAATG
>JAAZGT010000195.1 GCA_012511095.1 Alcaligenaceae bacterium | reverse complement strand
GGCGTACCTGCTTCGGCTTGTTTAAGAATCGCCATGATTTGGCTGTCGGTATATCGTGATCTTTTCATTGAATTTCCTTTATAAGAAATTCTACTTCTAATTGCTATGGTTTTGTGGGAGGATTACCCTTAAACGCGAGTATGCAAGTGAATACGACGCTGGATTACACGTCATGCTGTAAAGATAAGCTCTTTAAATCTTCAATACTTAACTAAAAGGGTAAAAAATAAAACGTTTTAGAAAAATTGCCGCAACACAAAATTGATCTTTTGAGTGAGTATCAAGTGTGAAAAACGTAGACGAGTTATCTTAGGCAGATAAGTTGTATCGTTTGTTTATTGCGCTAATTTATTGGAATAAAATCAAAGGAACAATCATTAATAACAGATCGTCATTTTATGCGACGAATTGCAAAGCAAATTTTATATGTACATCGTTTCTAATGATTACGAGCGCTATCGGTAGCGTCGTAGAGAGAAATCGCATTTACACAAAAATCATCACGAGTAAGCGATCTATGAGAACAATTTCTTGATGAAGACTGCCATGCAAAAAAACGCTTCCTTAAGCAGAGCTTGCTACTGACTTTCCTAGTAGCAATGATTTTTATGACTTGGCGGATTACTCGACCTGTTCAGATCGTGGGAGTATATCGGGGAAATTATGCCAGTGACATTATTATTAAAAACCCTCTGTTAACGGCAATGTAAAAATGACCCCTAGAGGTGCAAAGAACTATGTCACTTGCACCTGAGAACTGGACGTGTCCTTAGTTTTTTCAATAGCATCTCCTCTGTCTAGTTCTATTGATACACTCATACAAAAACCAAGCTACACAACGACAACAGCACCTAGGCCAAAAATGAATGGTATAGATACTGCCCACAACAGCACACCCAAGACATCTGCTGCCTTAGATAAATCAATAGACTTAAGCTTTGATAAAAGCGACGCACCACTATGTCGTTGTTTAGGTAGCGATACATTATCGATTACATAATGTTGAGTAAATCGATTTATTGTTGTTTGTGAATTAGACGCACGGTGGTTTACACTATTTCTACTTTGTACTGACGATTTGATAAACATAACTGACTCCTAAATCCAATTGACTTGCAGGGGTTGGTTATGGGGTTTGCTCAGTGTAAACTTTGCACATAAAACACTGAGCAAACCTATCAGGACCCTAAACCTGATAACCGGAACCAATATACTGTACCGATATCTAGTACTGTACACTTATACAGTAGTTTTGGCAAACTTATTTTTAGCTTTATTTATTGTTGCTGTATTAATGCAACAATAAATATCTGCAGTCAAAACAAAGCGTTAGAACACACAGACCAAACAAAAAAGGCTTAGAAACCCTATCAATAGGGCCTCTAAGCCTAAGCTAGTAAATTAACTAATGTGCTTAATTAAGCATCAAAATTTATCGCATCGAAGCTTTTTACACATTCCTCACTGGCCATAGCAGCAGCCGCTAAGCTTGCTACACGTGGTGTGATATGTGCTGCATAAAACAATGAGGTCGCTACTTTTTCAGCGTTGTTCTCTTTAACAGCTACTAGTGCTTGACGTGCTAACTGCCATGCAGAGTGGGTATAACCCGCTAGCATTAAGTATGGCACGCTTGATGAGAAAGCTTGATTTAATAATTTTTGAGCACCTAACTGAAGTAGGAAATCGACTACTGCATCATAGGAATTCACTGCATCCTGAAGTCGTTTACCGATAAAGCGTAGATCGCCATTTTCATGCTCTAATAAATGAGTCACAGTATCGCGCATTTCTTGGATGAAATACTTAGCAACTGCGCCCTGATCTCTCATGGTCTTACGGCCAATGATGTCGTTAGCTTGAATAGCGGTAGTACCCTCGTAGATCGGAAGAATACGTGCATCGCGGAATAACTGAGCTGCGCCAGTCTCTTCCATATAGCCCATACCACCTTGAACCTGTAAAGCCAATGTGACAACCTCTTGAGCGATCTCAGTACTGTAACCTTTAACAATAGGTACTAAGTATTCGTAAATAGCTTGATAACGTTTACGTTCTGCAGGGTCTTCATGGTGATTAGCTAAGTCGGCACGACTTGCACCATACAGAGCGATGGCGCGGCTACCCTCAGTTAAGCTCTTCATCGTTAATAACATACGACGAACATCTGGGTGCTTATTAATTACGACTGTTTCGCCACTGCCACCCTCTACAGCTGTACCTTGAAGACGCTCTTGAGCATAAGCCCAAGCTTTTTGCATCGCACGCTCAGAAATAGCAGCTCCCTGTAGACCAATAGCAAAGCGAGCTTCGTTCATCATAATAAACATATGACGCAAACCGTCGTTTTCTTCACCAATTAGGTATCCAATAGCACCCTCGCCTACTTCGCCTTTATTTTCGCCAAAGAGCATAACTGCAGTTGGGCTACCATGAATGCCTAATTTATGCTCAAGTGATGCACAAACTACGTCATTACGCTTACCTAAACTACCATCTTCATTGATAAGAAATTTAGGCACAACAAATAATGAAATACCTTTAACACCCTCTGGTGCATCAGGAGTACGAGCAAGTACCAAATGCAGAATATTTTCTGCACCATCGTGTTCGCCCCAGGTAATAAAGATTTTTTGACCGCTAATACGGTAAGTACCATCGTCTTGACGTACCGCTCTTGATTTTAAAAGAGCCAAGTCAGAACCTGCTTGAGGTTCAGTCAGGTTCATCGTACCAGTCCAGCGACCTTCGAGCATTGGTGGTATAAATGTTTGCTTTTGCTCCTCACTACCCGCTTGGCTAACTGCTTCGATAAAACCATCAGTTAATAGTGGGCATAAAGCAAAGGCTAAGTTAGCAGCGTTTAGATTTTCTGCTAATACAGTCGCTAATAACTTAGGAAAGCCTTGACCACCAAACTCTGGATCATGTTGTAGAGATTGCCATCCACCTTCGACATAAAGACTAAGAGCCTCTTTGAAACCTTTACTAAGGGTTACTTCACCGTTGGTACATACTGGATGGTCTTGATCGCCCACGACATTAAGTGGTGCAATTTCATCTTCAACCAAACGTGAGTTTTCTTCGATAACCGCGTCGACTAAATCATCAGTAATTTCTTCAAAACCTGATAAATTTTGAACTTCCTCCAATAACCCCATTGATTTAAGGTTAAAGTTAATATCGTCGACTGGCACTTTGTAACTCATAGTTTCTCCTATTTGTTTCTTAAAAAATTATTTATTCATATTATATCCATCGGTAGTGGTTTTGTTGAAACTGTTTGATATTTAAACAAACATCGACAACAGTTCTAAGCTGCTTTTTATCTAATCGTTGATCAGACACAAATTCAATTGCAAAAAAAGCCTTAGCTACAAAGACTATACGATTGGGCGACAATAAGCGATTGTACCTGACAACCTCACCAAATTTATTACAAAAAACAACATCAATAGGAAATCTCAATCCAAAGGTGTGAATCGCATTACAAGCCGGAAAAACATAATACTCATCTTGTTTTAAATAAGGCTTAGCAATTAAACCTTTCATTTTTGCCCAACTACTTATGCAATAAGTAACATTCATGTTTTTCCTCATCTACCAGGTTGCTTCCATAAGTTTCAATACAATCGGAAAAGCGATCACTATAAAAGTGCATGGAAAAATACAAGTTACCAAAGGAAAAAGCATTTTGACTGGCGCTTCTAGAGCTAACTTCTCGGCGCGCATAAACCGCTCATTTCTTCTTTGCTCTGATTGGGCTCTCAAGATCGGACCTAAACTGACTCCCAACTTTTGACTCTGTGAGATAGAAGAAATTAAATGATTAATCTCTTCTAAATCTGCACGGTTAGCCATTGCTTTAAGAGCTTCTTGTCGTGATAGGCCAGCACGCATGTCACTTAAGGCATGATTAATCTCAGCATTTAAAGGTCCTTTAGGCAAAAGTAGGTATGTTTGATTTAAAGCGCCATGAAAATTTAATCCTCCCTCAACCGATAAAGTTATCATGTCTAAGAAGAAAGGAAATTGCTTTAATATTAAGCGTTGCCGCTGTTTAGCCTGTTGTTTTAAATGACTACGAGGTAAGTAAAAACAAGTAATGCCACTAAGTATTGCTATAAAAACTATTAAACTTAGAGAGAATTCAAAACTCAAAAACAGCCATAAACTCACTATTAAACCTAATAAACTAGAACCAAGCTGCATTCCCAAGACGTGCTCAGCATTTAAATAGTCCAAACGTCCCGCTCTGAGAATATCTTTTTCTACCGCCATACGATAACGCCATGACATAAAAGGTCTAGCTACACTCGCAAATAAATTAATCCATGGCCAAACAAAGTTCCATGCTCGATGAATTTCTAATTGCTCTGGTTTGGCGGCATCTGCTTTTATACTAGGTATCAAAAACCAATAAACTAATAAAGCCAATGACAAGGCAGTAGCACATAGACTTAAATAAATAAACCAACTCGACACACTCACCTCTACACATCAATAGCAACAATTTTGCTAATCATCCACACACCTAGCAACTCTAATAAAGCGATAAGCCCAAGCACTATCCAGCCTGTATAACTTGTCCATAACTGACTCATCGATGTTGGATCGAGATAATGCAGGATAAAGATTAAAGCAATAGGTAATAAACACATCACTATTGCTTGCATTTTGCCTTGTGAGGTTAAAGCTCTGATACGAGCCTGTATTTGTAGCCGCGAGCGTAAGGTTGAGGCGATGCGTTCAATGGCTTCAGATAAATTACCTCCGGTTTGTGCACTAATGCGTAAGGCTGACACGAATAGCTCACACGACTCAGACGGCATGCGTGCAACCAAATGCTGCAGGCATTGGTCAAAAGGCACCCCTAATCGTTGTTCACGTAACAACAAAGACAATTCTTGTGCCAATGGCGACTGCGCGTCATCTGCTAAGGACTTAATTGCTGTTTGTACGCCTGAACCCGCACGCAATGCGCCTGATAAGGACAAAAGGAAATCAGGTAGCTGTCTATCAAAGGTTTGTAACCGCCTATTCTTTAATAAAAACAACAAGAACTTCGGCATGAAAAATACAATTGATGCCAAAACAAGAGACAACCACCATAATTTAAAAATCACCCATGAACTAAAAAACACAAAAGCTGTTGTCGCAATTGCAAGACTCCAGAGCTGTACAGGATCGAAAAAAACAAAAGCATCACTTAATTGCACTCTAAACTGCTCTTTAAGATCCGATTCATAACGACTTGCTGCCTGATTTAGTCCATTGATTACAAGCCAACAAATCAATGCAATGGATATTGCAGCAAATAACAAGCTGATTAAGACCATCTCCACTCCTCTATTGGATTTAGACTTTTATTTAATGCAAGGTTTGAGCGGCATTAACATTAGCTTTTGTCATTTGATTAAAACGACTCACATCGAGTATTAACCCCTCTTCTTGAAGCTGTTCAAATTGATCAGGAATAATGCCCAATCCATAGAAAGCATTCTTGACACCCTTTTGATATTTAAAGATTTCTTGAGTTTTGATGACTCCACTCTCTAGACCACATACCTCGACAATTGAGGACACCACCCGTCGCCCATCACTTAGTCGAGTTTGTTGCACAATGAAATCAATACTTGAAGCAATATGTTCACGAATCGCACTTAAAGGTATGTCCATACCTGCCATCAAAATCATTACCTCAAGTCGAGAAATCGCATCACGTGGTGAGTTTGCGTGCAGCGTAGTTAAGGAGCCTTCGTGGCCAGTGTTCATTGCGGTAAGCATATCAAAGGCCTCACCGCCACGACATTCACCTACCACGATGCGATCAGGTCTCATACGTAATGAATTCTTTACTAGGTCACGAATATCTATCTGACCACGTCCTTCGCTGTTAGATGGACGTGCCTCTAGACTAATTAAATGGTGGTGATTAAGACGTAACTCAGCCGCATCTTCAATGGTGACAATACGCTCTCCATCGGGAATACAATTCGAAAGAATATTTAATAAAGTCGTTTTACCTGAACCCGTACCTCCAGATATCACCATATTCATCCGGTTCTTAACACACATGGTTAAAAATTCACCCATATGCTCATCTAAAGAGCCAAGTTTAATTAAGTCATCCATGCTAGGCCTTCGCAAGGGGAATTTTCGGATAGTAATGCTCGGCCCTTTAATGGCAATGGGAGGAATTACGGCATTGACTCGAGAACCATCCTTTAGTCGTGCGTCTACCATTGGCGAGGACTCGTCAATACGTCTACCAATGGGCGCCACAATACGGTCAATAATAGAAAGAACGGACTGATTGCTGCTAAAGCTCATGGGATGATTCTCTAACTTACCGTCGCGTTCGATATATACCTCATCAAAGCGATTTACCATGATTTCGGTAATTTCAGGATCGTTGAGCAAGTCTTCTAAAGGACCTAATCCCACCGCCTCATTAATCACCATCTCACACAACTCTTTGGCATAGCTTAGACTCTTAAATTGTTCATTGCCCTCCACAATTTGATTAAGTAATTTGCTAGCTTCTTCACGCAGTAAAGAATCATCCATCACTGTGATGTTATTTCTTTTTAAATCTAAGGCATCTAGAAGTAATTTATGTAATTGATCACGTTGAGCAATTAATAGAGTAGGTTCTACCTCAGCACTAAAACCCCTAACGTTCAAATTAGAACGTGGTGAAACTAGGTTTTCTTCGAATTTAAAATTGTTAGTCACCGCTCGTTTAGGTTCTGCTTCTACGCTAATTAAATTAACTTCCTTATCATCAAGAGACTGCTCAACTGAGTTAAGCTCTTTAATTTCAGTTAATGATCGCACCGACTGAATATCTTTAAGCTCTATTAAACAAGGGCCTATCACGATTTGATCATTGATTTGTAAAGGGTGCACATGATAAATGCGTTGTGAATTTAGTATTGAGCCGCCAAGCGAACCGAGATCATGCAAATAAGTTACATCATCTTTAGAAAAGATTTTGGCGTGATGCTTGGCCACGCGCCAGCTTTTTAGTGCCAAGCTATTATCAGTCTGTTTACCAATAGTAATAGGCAAATCAAACCACCTTTCTTCACTACGTCCGTCTTCAAACTGTAGTTTTAAAAATAACTTAGTCATATGAGCTAGCCCTCCTTAAAACTTAGAGAACGAATAATTAATTTTTCTCCTTTAGGTGCATTAAATTCATTTACAGTAAAGGGATGTACCTTAAAAGGTCTGAATTGTTGTGTACTTTGCTCTTGATTTACACTAAGAAAATCAGAGCCATTAATCATGTTTGTAGTTAAGGAGGATGGATTAATAGGTACATTTAATAAGGCCGCTTGCTCAAATGTACTATCAACAATAGCTTGAGAACGCATGACACGCCTATGCATATCCTCATTGTCAGTAGACACTACCACTGGGCGCACAAAGATAGCTAACTCCGTTTCATTATTACGAAACATTTTTGAACGGAATAAAGTACTTAATATGGGAATGTCGCCCATACCAGGCACCTTATCCATATTTTGCATTTGGTCTCTAGAGATAAAACCAGATAACACAAGTGTTTCACCCGAGCGCACATTAAATTCTGTGTTGGTACGACGAATTTTTAGAGCAGGTCCGCCCTCTACGACCATCGAGCCATCAACAGAGCTGACCTCAACATGAATACGCGAGCGTACAATGCCATTCTTTTCAATACGCGGCGTAATTTGTAAACTTACGCCATAAGGCTTAAACATGGTTTGGGTATTTCCATTACCATCGGCAATAGCATAAGGCACCTCACCGCCAGCCAGGAACTCAGCGGTTGCGCCACTGCGTGCCATTAATTGTGGTTGAGCTAACATCACAGCTTTGCCCTCATTAGTCATAGCCTTAATATGCGAACTCAATAAAGTATTAATACCAAAATAGCCTAAAGGATTGTGTTGAGCTAAAAGAGCCTCCAACGCTTGCTCACCTGGACGCGCCAATAGATTTCGACCAGTTGAGTCCCACACCACGCCTGCGTTAAACCCGCCTAGCGTGCTATGCTGCCAGCTGACACCAAACTCTTGAAGAAAGTTTCTGGGAATTTCAAGGATCTGCACATCAAGCAAAACCATTTGATCCCAGCCGACCTGACTAGTCATATCCACAATTTGAGGATAATGCTTCGCCAATAGCTGTACTCTCTCCCTATCTGCATCACTTAATTTATCCCCCTCAACAATGACTTTTTCACCCAAAACTGTGGCCTTTACATTATCGATACGATTAAGCATATTTCGGATATCATGCTGCAGACGATGCTGAACAGCGGAGGCGACACGGATTTGATAATTTGTTGAGTTACCCTCTGTATCCCATATTTGTAAACTAGTGTCTCCAGCCTCCCTCGCAAAAATGACCACCTCCTTATCATCATCGGTTACTGCATTGACGATATTCCCATCACCCACTGCCACCCTGGCAATTTGTGTCGATGGTAAGACATGGATTTGACCAACGGTTAAGTTAATTTTTTGCTGTGCTAGCGCCAACGCCGGTAATAAGAGTAAAAACAGCGTGCCAATATAAACCAAGTGAATACTCAAAGCGCTAGCTATAAAGTTTGTCTTTTTGTATTGATTAAATTTCATTAAAACTCCTCCCCTGTGCCCCTATAGTTCTTAGGAACCTATCTATTTAAAAATTTATTCCAATAAAAGAATTTCTTGTGTCTCAGAATAATTACCACTTAATGCCGTCTCCCCATCTAAATCGACCTTTGGCAAGGAGTTAATCCAGGCACTCACTAAGTCCTCTTGACCTGGCAATTCAAATACTCCACGCTCATCTTTAGTTGTATTAACTGGTTGTTGATTGAGCGCTAAGTTGGGGAGTTTTTTATTATGTTGATCCCCGTATATGACCTGCGGTTTACGTTTAATTGGAGGTGGCGGGGTTGCAATACCTAGCATATTGGCAAGATCACCTCTTACAGCTTTTTGTGTAGCCTTATCATCATCGGGATGACGTAGTAAAGCGGTGATGGTGCCAGCTTGTCTAGCTGCCACAAGTTTCGCCGCTTCTTCAGGAGCTGTATCCAGCGTCACGGTTGAATATCTCGACGGTGTCTCATCATTAGCTAAGGTAGGACGACTTTGTTGCCCCGTTGCCATAACCAACACACCTTGCAATAAAGGTGCTGTGATTTGTTTACGTCGATATTCAAAAGACACATAGAGATCAATCAAATCACCAGGCACTAACATCCCTGAGACTGAATTAATGGTATCGACGGGAATAGTTACAGCCCGACGGCCTGGACTAATTTTGTCGGAAAACGGTTTAACCCTCGTATGGGCTGTATTTGCCCATAACAGTTGATCGCCTCGTTTTAAGGGAGCGGTAACCATTTGACCTTGAATGTGTATAAACTCATCCGGCATAATGCTGCCACTTGCCACCCACTCTTTGGGAATGTCACGCACTGCCACATGAACTGCATCAATCTTAGTACCTTCTGGTAAGTCATAAGCAGCGACTACACGTGGCACAGTTTCTACTCTGGCTTGTGCTTCTAGCATTTCTACTTTTTGGTTAATGTATTGTTGCGCTGACCAAGCTGCTAACAAACCCGCCAAGATAGCGAGAACAATAACAACCGTTGCCTTTTTATTAATAGCTACTTTCATAAACTTCCTTTGATAAACCACGGCTAGAAACATATAAAGCCGTACCCTCTTCTTGGTCGCTGAAATAAAGTTTTAACAACTCATTATTTCTGCTCCAAACACTAAAACCTAAATCCTCTGAGTCATTTTTTCGCCAGCCCAATAACTTTAAATTTGTATTTAATGTTTCTCTTAACTCATTTACCGTCATAGGGATCAAATAAATTTGCTGTGAGATTCCTGTATCAATCTCTATATCCATCAGCAACTCGGAAGACTTTGGCAACCAAAGCATTTTTTGTTCGATTAAGTTAGTTGCTTCTCTAATCAAAAAACGATGTAGTTGATCCTCTTCTTCATATGAAAAAGGCGTAGACTTAAGCGGCATAATACTTAGAGAGCCTTGATAACCATCTAAACTAGTGCGTTCAATCTGTAACAGCACACTGTTATGCGCATACTCCCCGCTTAGAGTGATGACATTAGCCAAAGCTTGGTATTGATTTAAAATCATCTGTTTTGATAATGCGTTTATTAACTCATCAAAACCATGCTCAGATTGAATGCGCCATGCGCTTATGGTTTGGGAAAAAATCGCACCCTGAAAAACTTTGTTTCTAAGCCCCAAAGAAAGCTTTATGGCTAACTCCTCAGCAATACGACCTCCCTTATCATCCAGTGCCAATGCCTTAAAAGGCATATTAATACTCAATAAAAATCCTAAAACGACAAGTAATATTTTCTTTTTCCTCATTGTCTAATGCCCTCTTTTTGTCTCTAAATGATGCTGAGGTAGGCGACCTGCCCATGGTTTAATCCAATCAAAAACAGGCTCGGGTCTAGACCATGCGGCATCAACAGGGCTTGCAATATCCCTTATTTTTTGACCGCTTTCATAGGAGGCTGTAGTAGCTTCTGACCATGCCAACTGACTTTGGGCGCTGCGTTGATGAGCATTTAAATCACTAGAGCTATGAGCTGTATCCGTCAATATCGCTGTGTGACGATGGATATTTATTATTTGTTGATCAAAAAAAGACAGACTAGGGCTTATGGGATCATTTGTTCTATCGTCCACTTGCGTATATTGTGGTCGCGTATTGATAGAAACGTTGGCAATACCTTGATCCTCAACTTCCCACTCTCGTCTAAGCTTTAATTGATGCGTTCCATCACCACCTGGTTGGGCATCTGTATTGAGCTTTTTGTTTCTAGTAACGGATACATGGATATGTTCTTTTTCTGTAATTTGTTTATTAGCCCTATCTTTCCATTGGTGTTGAGGCTGCAAAAAGAAACGGGCTTTAATATCGTTTTCAATCAGTGTGTTTGCATCACGCGTTAACTGAAAAGCCGCATAACGACTAGCACTGCTTTGCTGCAAACCAATATCTGAAATTCTGCCTAACCATGGAATGGCCATAAACATAAGTATTAGCACCAATAAAAGCACTAATGCCTCAACCACTGACTGCCCACTTTGTCGCCTTAAATTAGATATCCTCATAAGCTACTCACTAAACTTAGATAGACCAAGAGCATCTGTAACAATCCTTAAATTAGGAACTAGATGTGCTAACCAATAGGGATGCCACAAATTGGCTTTTTCGTGCTTTCCATCGGTACGGCTTTTATATCGTTCGAAAAAAGTTTCTGCTGAGGCACTCACGGTTATCAAGTGACCATCAACCTCTGGACCTTTAAGAATTAATTGAAAAGCTAGTTTGTCTTGACCCTCTTGATTGATATCGATAAAAGGCACTAAGCCACCCCCACCCCATTGAGTGCGACTAACATAGGCGCGAGAGTTAGCTAAGGGGTTTTGGCGGCCTCCTAATAAACCCCAAGTTGTGGCAGATCTTACCCAGCGCCAAAAATCTTGATTCGAAAAATTATCCGGAGGTTCTTCGGTATACTCCATACCTTTTGGAACATTATTAAAACGACCTGAAACCCAGCCCCAACCCATTGGGTACTCTCGGTGATAACAACCTATCCAGCGATTAGAACGTAAGGCATGAAAAGATTGAGTATCGATGGATTGCCAAACCCCTTTGTCATTTAACGTTGTCTCACCTCGACGTCTCAATTCATGACGTAAATGAGGGCATCTATGACTTACTAACCAGTTATTTCTAGTCGTCTCATTACGTGGATCTAAAAACTTATAAATAGAGGCAACTGATGTAATTAAGGAACGATAATTACCTGACGGTGCATAGCTCGACGTAAAACCGTCCACATCACCATCGACTATCTGCCATTGCAATTTCTTTTTAAACATTGATGTATCTGTAGAAACAAATACCTTATCAACAGCACTGACCTCATAGTGTGGATAATTAGCAGCAATCACTGCTTGTATGG
>JAAZGT010000194.1 GCA_012511095.1 Alcaligenaceae bacterium | reverse complement strand
TCGACTTAAGAAAAAGAAGCTTTGCGCTTTTCAGTAAATGCAAGAATTCCTTCTTGTACATCTTTTTCGCCAGCACTTTGGATTATTAAACTTCGCTCTAAATCCAAATGATTTTTAAATGTTCGTTGCAAGATACTGTGATCTAGCAAACGTTTGACATTTGATTGTGCTTTAGCAGAGCCGTTACGCAGCTCTACTGCCAAAGACTGAGCTTGAGCTAATAATTCAGAATCCGGATAAATTTCATCAATAATCCCCAGATTTAAACATGCTTGCGCATCAAGAGTTGAGTTAGAAAGAAATAGCTGCTTAGCTCGAAATGTGCCCACACGATTTGCCAATAACCAAGAACTACCCGCATCTGGAGATAAACCAATGGCAGTATAACCACAACGGAATTTCATGGATTCTGCCGCCAAGACAAAATCAGCAATCAAAGCTAAGCCAATACCGGCGCCGCCTATTGGGCCATTAAGTGCAGATACGATAGGAAGATTAACAGTCTCTAACTGCACGAGGGCATCGTGCAAGGGCTCAGTTATAGAAGCAACAAAGTCAGGCAGCTTATCTTTTTCTTCAATAAACGAATTGATATCACCACCCACACAAAAATTTTTGCCGTTTCCTGTAAGTAAAATGACCCGCACTGAGGGGTTATTCACAATTTGATTGACGGTCTCTGAAAAACACCTAACCATATCCATGTTCAGAGCATTGCCATGTTCCGCTCTGTTTAGTGTAATGGTGGCAATACCTGAATCAATAGTAAAACAAAGGGTATTACAAGCAGAGTTGTTATTAGTTTTTACGGCTGTCATTTTGTCTCTCGAAAATTTGATTTGAACTTAGAGTTTACAGTAAAAGCAAAATTTAAATTTCTAAGCTAATTAAGATAAGCTAGTATTGAAAGATAAAACATGCCAAATGCTGTCATGCAATGAAATTCGCAAGTCAAAAACAATTTGCGCACCTGAAGCGTATTAGCTCATCAGTATCATCTTAATAAAAATATACCTTTGGCATTTAGAGACTATAGATTCAAAATCGTTTGTTTTCGATAAGTGCCAGGTGCACTGCCAGTCCACATTTTAAAAGCTCGATTAAATGCTGCTGGGTCTTCAAAACCTAATTCATTACCAATGGTGGCAATAGGCATATCTGTTTTGTTTAATAAATCAATGGCGATATCTCGGCGAAGCTTATCTTTGGTTCGCTGAAATGTCGTGCCTTCGTTAGCAAGTCGTCTTGCTAGTGTTCGAGGTGAAATATGTTGGATCGCTGCGACGTCATTAACGGTTAAGTTTTCGTGTAATCTGTCTTGTAAAAAGTGACGTAGTTGGTGAGTATATGGTCTATCGTTAGGTGAAAAATAAATCCAATTAAGTGGTGCGTTGCGTATGAAGTCATTTAAAAGTGATTTATCTTGGCGAATAGGTTCACGTAAATAAATCGGATCCATATAAAGTGCCGTGACTTTTTGATTGAATTTTACTGGACCAGGATACAGCTGCTCATACTCAGAGGCGTGACTCGGTTTGTCAAAGGGAAAGGCGATGGATTCAAAGGGGATTTTGCGAT
>JAAZGT010000193.1 GCA_012511095.1 Alcaligenaceae bacterium | reverse complement strand
TTAGATGAATAATACATCAAACCAAAACTTTATTTTAGGTAAATTGCAATCACTTCTAGTGGCTGCTGCTGTAGCTTCTTCTTTTGCAATTGCTCCTGTGGCATTAGCGCAAGACGCTGCTGAAACTACGGGTGCTCAAAACATTAAAATCGGTTTTGTTAACACTGAGAAAATCCTACGCGACTCCAAGCCAGCTAAAGAGGCTCAAGAGCAAATCGAGCAGGAATTCGGTAAGCGTGATGATGAGTTACAAAAACTAGCCGATAACTTAAGAAAAAAATACGAAGATTTTGAGAAAAACGCCCCAGTGATGTCTGATGCGGATCGCGCTAAAAACCAACGCGAATTAACTGATCTAGATACAGAATTACAGCGTAAGCGTCGTGAATTCCAAGAGGATTTCAACCGTCGTCGTAATGATGCTTTTTCTACTATTGTTGAAAAAGCCAACGTTGCTATTAATGACTTAGCTGAATCTGAGGGTTATGACTTAATCCTTCAAGATGCAGTTACCGTTAGTGACCGCGTTGATATTACTGACAAAGTTATTAAAGTTTTAGATAAATAATAATTAATTTCTTATGCCACAAAACCTTAGTCTTCCATTAGATCAGCTGTTAAACAAAGTAAATACAGAGGGTGTTCCATACTCTCTGTTAAAGACAGCCGAGCAAGCTATGCCTGTCATCAAAGGATTAGCTTCTTTGTCTCATGCCGATAGCGATCGTATTAGTTTTTTATCTAATCCGCGCATGTTTAATCTCCTATTGGAAACTAAGGCAGGGGCAGTCATCCTACCTCAAGCAGCTGTCGATAAATTACCTGAGTCAGTGCCTTTTGTCGTCGTGGTCTGTGAGGATCCCTATCTGTTATATGCACGCATATCTCATTATTTTGATGAGACACGTATTGATCTGATTCCTAAGGTTATCCATCCAACCGCCATTATTGACGAAAGTGCAGAGATTGCAGATGGCGTAGCTATTGGTCCCTATGTGGTGATCGAAGAGGGCGTCAAAATCGGAACAGGCTCCGTTATTGGTGCGCACTCAGTCATTGCTAAGGGTGTAACTATCGGTAAAGACACCCGTTTGCATCCGCATGTCATTCTTTATCGTGATGTTCAAATCGGCGATCGCTGTCTTTTACATAGTCACGCCACCCTGGGTTGCGATGGATTTGGTTTTGCACCTGATAACACGGTAGAAAAGGGCGCGTGGTGCAGAATTGCACAATTTGGTACTGTTATTGTAGGTAATGATGTTGAAATTGGTGTGTGTACCGCCATTGACCGAGGCGCTCTCGGTAATACCATTATTGGTAATGGCGTTAAACTAGATAACCACATCATGATTGGTCACAACTGTGAAGTAGGTGATCACACGGCAATGGCTGCTTGTGTAGGAGTTGCTGGTTCAAGTATTATCGGTAAACGTTGTACTTTAGCTGGGGCAGCGATGTTAGCAGGTCATTTAGAATTAGCTGATGATGTACATATTTCAGGCGCTACTGGGGTTATGTCAAGCATCAATAAACCTGGCCGTTACACTTCCGCCTATCCCATCGAAGAGCATAGCGAATGGCAGAAAAATGCTGCAGTAATTAAAAATTTATATAAATTACGTAGACGAGTACAAGAATTAGAAAAAAAGCGCTAATTGTCAGCGTTTTTTACAACAAAAAAATCATCATTTGTTAAAAGACTAAAAGTTTTGGGAAGAAAAATGAGTCAAGAAGTGCAGTTAGATATTGCCGGTATTATGAGCCGTTTACCTCATAGGTATCCATTTTTATTAGTGGATAGAGTATTGGAAATTGTTCCAGGTGAAAGTATTGTGGCGTATAAAAACGTCTCTATCAATGAGCCTTTTTTCCAAGGTCATTTCCCACATATGCCGGTAATGCCTGGTGTATTAATTGTTGAGGCATTAGCGCAAGCAGCTGCTTTATTTACTTTTGTATCAGAAGATGGTGAGCCATTAGATCCTGAAAAAACAGCGTACTACTTAGTTGGCGTAGACAATGCGCGTTTCCGTACACCTGTCGTACCTGGTGATCAGCTAATGCTACATGTTAAAGCTGAGCGTATCAGTAAGGCACTCTGTAAATATGCTGCCGAAGCACGCGTTGACGGTAATGTAGTAGCTTCAGCTAAAATTATGTGCGCTATTCGTAAGCTTGACTAAAACCGGCTTGTCGAATTGTAATAGCGCTACCCTTAATCCAGAATTCTAAAACAGGTTTTTATGTCTAATATTCATCCTACCGCAATTGTTCATGATGGTGCTAAGTTACATGACACTGTAAAAGTCGGTGCCTACTCCATTATTGGCCCAAATGTCACTATTGGTGAGGGGACAATTGTCGGCGAGCACTGTGTTATTGATGGTCACACTACTATTGGTAAAAATAATACCTTTTATCGTTTTTGCTCAATCGGTGGTATGCCACAAGACAAAAAATATGCGGGTGAAGAAACTGGCCTAGAAATCGGCGATGACAACATGTTCCGTGAATTCGTTACCGTTAATACTGGTACGGTTCAAGACGTCGGTGTGACCCGTCTAGGTAATAAAAACTGGATTATGGCTTATGTTCATATCGCTCACGACTGTCAATTAGGCGATAACATCATTATGTCTAATGGTATTCAGTTAGCAGGTCACATCCATATTGGTGACTGGGCCATTATCGGTGGTTTAGCTGCGGCGCACCAATTTACGCATATTGGCGCCCATAGTATGACTGGCGGTATGAGTGCAATTCGTCAAGATATTCCACCTTATGTATTAGGTGCAGGTCAACCATATCGACCGGCTGGTGTTAACTCAGAGGGTTTACGTCGTCGCGGTTTTACAGCAACACAAATTAAAGCGATTCGCGAAGCATATAAATATATTTATATGCGCAGCATGAAGGTTGAAGACGCCTTAGTTGAGATTCGTAAGCTTAAAGATGCTAGCGAAGAAGATGTAGCTAAGGTATTAGAACCATTTATTGAGTTCTTTGAAAAATCCTCAGCACGTGGTATTGGTCGCTAAATTATAAAAGCACATGAATTATAAAATTTCCATGGTTGCGGGTGAGCCTTCAGGGGATTTGCTTGCCGCTCGTGTAATTCAAGGCTTAAAAAATAGAGAAGAGAGCATCCATTTCAATGGAATCGGTGGACCACATATGCAAGATGCTGGTCTGCATTTAGATTACCCGATGGATGCTCTTTCTGTGTTTGGCTATATTGATGCTTTAAAGCAGCTCCCACGTCTTATCTCTATTTATCAGCGTTTCAAAAAAAACACCATCTCTGCTAATCCTGATGTTTTTGTTGGTGTTGATGCGCCTGACTTTAATCTTCGTCTCGAAGAGCAGCTTAAAAAAAGCGGTATCCCCACAGTGCATTTTGTGAGTCCATCTATTTGGGCGTGGCGCTATCAACGCATTGAGCAGATTCGTCGAGCGGTGGACCATATGTTGGTATTATTTCCCTTCGAAGTGGATATCTACGAAAAAGAGGGTATACCTGTTACTTTTGTTGGTCATCCTCTAGCTCAACAAATTCCAGAAAAACCAGATCCTAAAGCGGCCCGCCTACGTTTAGGTCTAGATCCTGATAAACCGGTATTGGCTATTTTGCCAGGAAGTCGTAAATCTGAGTTGAAAGCTTTGACCAAGGTGTTTTTAGAAACAGCTCAAAAGCTACACCAAAAATACCCTGATTTACAGTTTGTTGTGCCTTTAGTTAATGAAGCTAGAAAGCAGCAGTTTTTAGAATTGTCTAAAGGCATTAACCTACCTAATCTACATTTATTTGATCAACCCGTTTCTAAACAACCGATTTCACGTGATGTGATGGAAGCGTGTGATGCTTCTTTATTAGCTAGTGGAACAGCTTCTTTAGAAATGGCTTTGTATAAAAAGCCGATGGTCATTGCTTATATTTTGTCGCCACTTATGGTTAAGATAATGGCTTGGCAATCAGGGCAGTCAGGACCGTTATTACCATGGATTGGTTTGCCCAATATTTTATTGCGCGAATTTGCAGTTCCAGAGCACTTACAAGAAGATGTGACCCCAGATAAATTAATGACTGCTTGTATACGGGCCCTTGAGGATAAAGAGTATATTCAAGAGGTTAGGGCTAAGTTCGAGCAGCTATATAGTACTTTAGCGATTGATACGCCGCGCTTAGCGGCCGAACAAATTTGGCGTGTTGCTACCTCTAAGTAGTCATTTATAGCCAACTTTTTTATGCAAACTATCATAGATTTTCATGATGCTATCCCGCATAGCGAATTAATAAGCGTCGGTATTGATGAAGCAGGGCGCGGGCCTTTGGCAGGCTCTGTTTTTGCAGCCGCTGTTATTTTAGATCCTAACAACCCAATTGAGGGCTTAATGGACTCTAAAAAACTATCTGAAAAAAAACGTGAT
>JAAZGT010000192.1 GCA_012511095.1 Alcaligenaceae bacterium | reverse complement strand
TGCATGTTTTTTTGCAAATGCTTGGCATCTTTAATAATATCGACCATGCGCAACATGACGATACTTGCTTCATTAATACGCTCTCTGTGCTTATCGCTCGTGATTTCCATCTTACTAATGAAGTCCAATAATTCACTATAAACAGGCTTAATCCGAGCCTCATAAAGCTGTTGGGCATTTAGCTCTAATGGAGGCTTAATCTCACTAATTTGACACTCAAGCGCTGAACCGTTTGTACAGTTTTTATATAGATCATCGGGTGAAATAAATAACACATGGCACAGCACTTCCAAACAAATCGTACCGAAATGCTCTAGCTCTTGGAAGACAGCACGATAAGCGGTTTCACCGGTGCGAAGCATATTTTCTTGTAAGTATATCGCACCCGTGGTTTTTCTCTGACTTTCGAATAAAACAATGTCTTTTCTCTTGGGAAGCAATCGATAGAGTATATTTGCAAAGCGTTGTTGCCACGGCCAAAACGCAACGATACCGACAAAGTTAGCAGTGGTATGAAAAAGCGCTAACTGTAGCAGATGATTCATACCAAACTCATTACCAACATACTCTACAAAAGTAGTTATTGGCACCCATAAAATCAGTCCCAATAACACACAACTCGTATTAAAAATTAAATGCGCAATAGCCAATCGCTGACCCCTGCGATCGTTACCTAAGATGCCCACAAAGGTCGTCGTTGCACTACTTCCTAAGTTAGAACCTAGGGCAATAGCAAAAGCCTGAGCTAAGTTAATTTGGTCACTACCAAGCAAAGCAAGGGTTAAGATCAAAGTTGCATGGGAGGATTGCAACACCATGGTGATTACTAAACCCACACCACAAAACAGTAAAACCTGCGCCACCCCAGTAACTGCAATACCATGTAATAAGAACTGATCATCAATATTGTCAAAACCTAGCCGAATCGCATCAATACCAATAAAGATCAGACTAATACCGACTAAAACACGACCAAAGAATTTATATTTATCTTGAAAATAACTAAATAAAATCCCAAACACCAACATCGGCATGGCAGCAGCACTCAAACTCACGTTATGCCCAATCGAGGCCAAGAGCCAGAGACCACTAGTTGCACCGATATTTGTCCCCAAGTTAATGGCAATACCACTGGCTAGATTAATCATGCCTGCGCTTAGAAACGCCATGGTGAGCAATGAAACCAAGGTACTAGACTGTAAGAAGAACGTTGCAAGCACCCCAAAACCAAAGCTCTTAAACTTGGTCGATGTACTATGTGTTAAGAGTTGCTCAAAGGAACCACCCACACTATTTTGTAGACCCTCTTTAATACATTGCAAACCAAATAAGAACAAGGCCAGACCATAGCAAAGCGTCAACCAAGGCTTACTTTCGAAAAAGCTATAGCCTAAGGCTGTTATTAGCAACACCGTCAAAAGCGGTTTACTTATATTTTTTATCATTATCAATCAGTCGTTTTTGTTAATTGGCCTTATTTGTTATTAACTGTAGTTATAGCATTCATTTAGACCGCAAAAGGCGCATTCACGCGTGTCACCGCAATACAGATAATTAGTTTAATATTTTGCTATATAAGCATTATCTTAATTTAGCAAAAAGAATATTAGCAAAATCTAATAAATCAATAGAAAAGCTATTAAAAAAAGACTAAAATAGGATTAATGAATAGTTAAACATCAATTTAATCAAGTTGTTAGCACTCGATATTATCAACTCTAAGTTATTAATTCTTAGTTTATGGCAGTGCTAATAATAAATGTTTGCTAATAAATTATTATTTTATTATTACGAGATATGAAAAAAAATACACACTTCTTTTTTGGTTTATTTCCAAAGTTTCCTGCAAAAAGTATTCACTGGTTAATGCCTTTATTTTTATCAGGCATTATGAGTGGTGTTATTTCAGGTTATAACACGCTCAGAAACTTAGGTCTCATTGATGGCGTGACTGCGATCTGGTTAAACAACTGGTTCCAGTCATGGATTATTGCCTTCCCACTTGTATTAGTAATCTTACCTTTATTACGTCGTGCAGTTGGGCAAATGATTTATACCCAAGCACCAGCGTCTAATGACAAGAAATAATACCTTGGCTTAAATAATCACACATGGTTTAAGGCTGATTTCTAAGTTTGGAAATCAGCCTTTATTTATTTGAACTTCATGCGCTTTCACTACCCTACTCACCCAACAAGGCCCAACTTTCAAAGGAATTAACCCACGGTAATCCTCCCACAAAACCATAGCAATTAGAAGTAGAATTTCTTATAAAGGAAATTCAATGAAACGATCACGATATACTGACAG
>JAAZGT010000191.1 GCA_012511095.1 Alcaligenaceae bacterium | reverse complement strand
GGTGAAACGCACACCATGACATTTAACTTTAGCGATGGTACCAAAGCCAGTTGTGATGCTATTGTGAAGTCAGTCGATGAGATTATGCAAGAAGCTGGTAAAGCTGGAACGGCTGATATGGCTCATCAACATTAATTGGCATTTGTAAATTGTAGGTATAAGGGGGTATTGATTGTGAAAAGGCGAGATTTCTTGCGCTACTCGATTGGTGGTGGTTTAGTTCTGGCTCAACCGCAGTTGCTTTTTGCTGCAAACAAAGAGCAACCCCTTTATAACGCGCATCTTTATAATCCGACTCGCCATCTCTTTATTGCTGATAGCGAGTCGTCTCAAATCACTATTTTCAACGTGATGTACGATAAGTACATTGATACTTTAAATTTCAATGTACAACCAGAAACCATTGAGCTTGCTCGAGATGATTCAATGCTGTTGGTAGGTAATAGCGAATCTACCGATTTGATTTTATATGATTTAAAAACGAATTTACGCCGTGATATGGAGCTACCTTCGCCTCTTTATAGAGCAGTGTATGTACCGCAATCTAAATTAGTGGCGATGGTCATGCGCGATCAGGTGGCAATGCTTGATTACCATAAAACTCAATTAACCACATATGATGCACCGACAGCTATTAGTGCACAAAACCAAGATAGCAACCAAGAACCCAAAGTTTTATTTAGTTCTTTTACTCGAACCTTTTGGGTGTTAGACGAAAATAAGGCACAGATTTATCGTAAATCTGCTTATGAGCCCGATGATAAGCCATGGCAGACCATTGATTTGTCTGCTCGCGCTAGTACCAATTTGAGTGCCGGCTTTGATGGCGGGGTGATTACGCCTGGTGACTACATGATGGCCCTAACAACCAAACAAGGTAATGAGGGTTATGTCTACTATATTGATCAGGATAAACTCTATAGCACGGGACCTATGGGTGGCAGTGATTCGCCTAGTGGCTCAATGATCAGACCTTATATTGACTCGTCGTTTAAACGCGTTTTATTTGCGGATAGTAATGGCAATGTGGCTTTGTTTGATTTCGATAAAAGTGAAAAAGCTGAGCACTTTAAAGTAGATTTTACGCCTCGAGAGTTTCGTACGGGTTGGTTAGAAACGACCTTGATTATCGGGGGCGACAAGGGCTTGCAGTTCCAGTCATTTAATGATCCAAATGATAAGGTGTTTTTTGAATTACCTTCAGGGGTCGTAGATATGTGGGTAACAGGCGATAGCAAAACACTCTATGTTACTCTCCAAGAGGGTGAGCCACGGGTGTTACGTTACGATATTCGTCGTAGAGTTGAGTTAAAACCCTTGTTAATTCACGGCGTCATCAAAGGTGCAGCCTTGCGTATGGGTAGCACCAATAGTATTTGCCACTAAATCATAGGGTTCGACTCAGAGCAAATACTGCCACCTAAATTTCCCCAAAATTATTAAAAATTGACGCAATATCGTCGGAACTTTTGGCTATGGGTTAAACTCAAACTTATGGGGCAAGTCGGGCAATCGCGGGCTTAGGCACGAGGAAGGTCCGGACTCCACAGGACAGGGTAGCGGCTAACAGCCGTCCATGCCATCGGCATGAGGAATAGGGCCACAGAGACGAGACTGTTATGAGGGCTTATTTATAAGCACACCAGTGGCGACTTCCACTGGTTGTGACAATGTATTTCGGTACATGGTCACGGCATAGCAGGGTGAAACGCGGTAACCTCTACTCGGAGCAACATCAAATAGGCATACGTGCTGCGTCATGCAGTCAAGGGCGGTCCGTCCGAGTATGCGGGTAGATGGCACGAGCTTATTAGCAATAATAAGCCTAGATGAATGATTGCCAGCGAGTAATCGCTTACAGAATCCGGCCTATAGACTTGCCCCACATCTCTTTATCTCGATTTAAGTGTCAATTTTTCACTATTCCCACTTTTTTGTTTTTCTAGTCTGAAATTTCTCTATTTTCTTCTTTTGAAATACACTTTTTCCCCACTTTGAGTGGTAGGAACTAGGGTTTCTGTGCCTCGCATACCACTTGCTTACATTTTCCTCTCTAAGTGATTGAGATTTAATTAAATAATTCCTGCATGGACAGGATTTATTTTTAGCCGTAAAAGCATGATTTTGCTTGATATTATGCAAAAAATGTCATAAAGTGGAGTGAAAGGGTATTGAAGTGGTATAAAGTGGGACGTTTAATTTAAAAGTGGGATACGGTAGTGATATTTCAAGGCAACCATCCATTGACGATCGATGCGAAGGGGCGGATGATGATTCCGGCTCGATATCGTGACGTCCTTATGGGGGAAGTCTCAGGTCAACTTACCTTCACTTGTAATTTCGACGGTGGTTTATTGGTTTACCCTAGACCCCAATGGGAAATAAAACTAGAGGAAATCATGAATTTACCCGCTAATCGCGCTTCAGTAAAAAGAACCCTTTTGGGTAATGCTTTTGACGTGGATATGGATAAAGCAGGACGTGTCTTAATCCCTTCTCAACTCCGTGATAGAGCCGGATTGGATAAAGACGTGGTGTTGGTAGGTATGGGTCGTCATTTTGATCTGTGGGATGCCGAGAAGTATGAGGCATTAGTAGCTGTGGATCTTGAGGCTGGCTTACCTGACGATCTCGGTGATTTTTCTCTATAAGAGCTAGGGATGAATCAAGATTTTAGTCACACCACTGTTTTGCTTAACGCCACAGTCAACGCTTTAGTAGACCCGCACTTCAATGCGAAGTCTAAAACTGTGCATACTCCACTGCCCGCACAGAATAAAGACGGCGTATTTGTAGACGGGACTTTTGGAAGAGGTGGCCATAGCCGTTATTTGCTTAGCCACTTAAGCCCTAAGGCGAAATTATTCGTATTTGATAAGGATCCAGAGGCCATGGAAGTAGCCAAAGAGCTACAAGCTGAGGATCCGAGAGTGATACCTGTGCATGGTGCGTTTTCAACGATGCCTGAGGTTTTGGTAGCGCATGGAATCAGCAAGGTGCAAGGCATCATGATGGATTTAGGGGTGTCTTCACCGCAGTTAGATGATGCCGCTCGCGGCTTTTCATTTATGCGTGATGGCCCCCTCGATATGAGGATGGATACCAGTCGTGGCATTACTGCTGCTGAATGGTTAAATACAGCCTCACTCGAAGACATAAGAGGAGTGATAAAGGATTATGGCGAAGAACGGTATGCTTTCCAGATTGCAAAGAAGATTATTGATCGCAGGCAATCCAGCCCATTTTGTCGCACGCTCGAACTCGCTGAGCTCGTCTCTAGCGTCGTCAAGTCGCGCGAAAAGGGTCACCACCCAGCAACTCGTACCTTTCAAGCTATACGGGTTTTCATCAACCAGGAACACAAAGAGCTTGCAAGCAGCCTCGCGTCAGTTTTAGAGCTATTAGATGCAGGTGGCCGCTTGGCAGTAATTAGTTTCCATTCGCTTGAAGATAGGCCAGTAAAACAGGCGATTGCCAAAGCGTCTAGCTTGGATCCTGCATTAGCAAAGTTGCCTTTGCCAGATAGTGAGTTACCTCAAGCTCGCTTAATTAATCTTGGCAAAGTGCAAGCAAGTCGTGAGGAGGTTCAGCGCAATCCGCGTTCGCGTTCGGCGATGTTGAGAGTGGCTGAGCGTACAGCAGCTGAATAAGGCTATATAAAGGCTTGGCATGTTTAGGGTATTGATTTTTGGTTTGCTCGCTTTTTTTATCTATAGCGCAGTTGAATTGGTGACGGCGCGTTATGAGCAACGACAACAATATACTCAAATAGAGCGTGCGACTCGTGTTGAGCGAGAATTAGAGACTCAGTGGCGCTTTTTGGAATTAGAGCGAGCTGAGTTAACTAGCTCAATGAATTTAAGAACTGAGATTACACAAAAGTTAAAAATGCATTCACCTCAAGTGAATGAAATTATTTACCTAAAAGAGTCGGAGCTTAGCCCCCTAATCGAAGTGACTTCGGAGTAGGTGATAACAATGAAATTTAAAAAAGTTTTACAGCATATTCAGCGAGCTAAGTCACGTAATACACGTGGCTATAGGCCGCAAAAGCCTCAAACTCGCTTTTTTAATGAGCCGGTTTTGGAACATAAGTTTCCAAAATGGCGTAGCCTTTGCATACTCGGCATGTTTGTCGGGGGGTTTAGCATTGTCTTAGCTCAGGCCTTTTATCATCAAATCTATAACAATGACTTCTTACGCGCTGAGGGTGAAAAGCGTTTTGAGGTCAATCAAACCTTACCAGCAAATCGTGGCCGTATTGAAGACCGTAATGGTGTCTTCTTAGCCACTAGTGTGCCGGTGCGTGCGGTTTGGATTATTCCAGAGGAATTAAAACAAGCCACACCTGAGCAATTCCAGTTTTTATCTAAGTCCGTTGATTTGTCTGTGGCTAGCATCAAAGAGCGCATGGAAAATCACATGGGTAAGACTTTCGTTTATCTAAAACGTCAAGTTGATATGGATAAGGCGGAGAGTCTGCGTGAGCAAAAATTACCGGGCGTTTATTTCTTACCAGAGGTTAAGCGTTCTTATCCTCAAGGCCCGATTACAGCTCACTTAGTTGGTTTCACAAATATCGAAAATAACGGTATTGAGGGTATAGAAAAACACTACGAAGAGCGTTTAAGTGGTGTTAATGGTAATCGTACGGTATTGCGCGATCGCTTAGGTCGTGTGGTTCAAGACCTTTATACCCATTCACCAGCACAAGATGGTGAAAACGTCAGATTAACCATTGATAGCCAAGTTCAATACCTAAGTTATCAAGCCTTAAAAAAGGCAGTTGAACATCACCAGGCCGACTCTGGCGGTGCTGTAGTCATTGATACACAAACCGGCGAAATCCTTAGTATGGTCAGCTATCCTAGCTATGACCCTAACGATCGTATGGCGCGCAAAGGTGCTTTATTAAGAAACCGCGCAGTAACTGATGTTTTCGAACCCGGATCAATTATTAAACCTCTGGTGGTCGCATTGGCTTTAGATGCCAAGGCTGTATCTTTAAATACTAAATTTGCTACAGGTAGCGGTAGTTATCGTTATCAAGGGCATACCATTACAGACGTGAGCCGTCGTAACGGCACCTTAGATGTAGCCGGCATTATTCGTCGTTCGAGTAATATTGGTATGACCATGATTGCGGAGCGCTTGCGTGCTGAGCAAATGTGGACTGTATTTAAGGCCTTAGGTTTTGGGACCGCACCTGATATTGGTTTCCCTGGTATTGCTACAGGTAATTTAAGACCGTGGGAGCGTTGGCGTTTAATTGAGAAAGCGACAATGGCTTATGGTTATGGTGTTTCTACCTCATTGTTGCAGATTGCGCACGCTTATACGACTTTAGCGCGTGACGGCGATATGGTTTCTTTGTCCCTAATTCGTGATGAAAAGCCTCGTAAAAGTTTACAAGTCTTTAGTAAAGAAACAGCGCGCAATGTCCGTCAAATGCTAGAAGAAACGGCTGGCCCTAATGGTTCAAAAATTCAGGCCATGGTTGAGGGTTATCGTATCGGTGGTAAATCAGGGACTGCTCGTAAAATCGTAAATGGCCGATATAGCCGTCGCGATTATCGTGGTTCTTTTGTGGCCTTAGCGCCTATTTCTAATCCACGCGTTGTAGTGGCTGTTACTGTTGATAATCCACGTAAGGCGGGTTATTTCGGTACCCTTATTGCGGGTCCTGCAGCGGGTGAAATCATTGGTGGTACCCTCAAATATTTAAGTGTGCCGCCTGACCTAAATACGGGTCCAACCCTAGAGGCAAAAAATACCAAAACGCAAAGTGGTTCTAATCGCAATACGCGTGGATAATCACTACGTAATAGTGCAGGAAGTGTTATGCAAGAAAAAAACAAAGAGATTCCAACCATTATTCAATGGTTAAGAGAAAACACCGAGAGCCGAGCCGACCTTAAGCTTGATTCCAGAGACATCCAAATTGGGGATGTCTTTGTCGCATTTAAGGGGCAACAAAGTGACGGTGCTAAATATATTTCAGCTGCGATTGAAAATGGCGCAGCAGCTATTTTAGTGGATGCAGCTTCAGATTTAACTGCTGAGGCCTTAGAAGCTGCCACTAAGCAGGTACCAGTAAAGGTAATTGATGGTCTAAAAGATATACTAGGTGCACTGGCAGATGAGTGGTACGGTAAGCCTTCAAAAGAAGTAACAATTATTGCGATTACTGGAACCAACGGCAAAACCTCTTGTGCTAGTTGGGTTGCCCAAGCTTTAAATATTAATAATACGCCTTGTGCAACTATCGGTACCCTAGGTGTGATTTTGCCAGATGGCACTAATTTAGGTGGTTATTTGACCACCCCAGATGTATTGAGTTTGCACCGTATTCTCGCTTATTTGCTTGAGCAAGGCATCTTGATGGTGGCGATGGAGGCCTCATCAATTGGTCTTGAACAAGGTCGTATGGATGGTCTGCGCATTGCTATTGCTGGCTTTACCAATCTCAGCTTAGACCATTTAGACTATCACCAAAATATGGAACAATACGAGATCGCTAAATCCAAGCTATTTGCTTGGCCTGGCATGAGACTCGCTGTGCTTAATGGTGATGACGAAGCAGGTTTGCGCTTAGCTAAGCAATCAGTTGCTGCTAAAACCTTAACCTATTCACTCGATCTTACCTCGGGTGCTGATTTGCGTGCTGTTCATTATACCTTTCATGATTATGGTTTGTCCTTTATGTTGCATACCGATCATGGCGACACGCAGATTTTGAGTCGCTTAGTGGGTGAACACAATATCTCGAATTTATTACTTGTTATTGGTATTTTAGAGGGCCTAGGTTGGAGCCTAACTCGTATTAGCCGTACTCTAAGTAAACTAGAAGCTGTTGCAGGTCGTTTAGAAACCGTAGAGCCTATTATTAATCCACAAAATAAGCCGTTAGTAGTGGTGGATTATGCCCATAGTCCCGATGCTCTAAAACGTGCTTTAGAGGCTCTAAAACCCAATGCCGAGGCTCGTGAAGGTCGTTTAATCTGTGTCTTTGGTTGTGGAGGCGATCGAGATCGCGTGAAGCGTCCCGCTATGGCTAAAATCGCTGAGCAGTTGTCTGATTTAGTCTATATCACCAGTGATAATCCGCGCACTGAGGATCCACAACGTATTTTAGATGAAATTGTGGTAGGTTTCTCATCGCCAAAATCTGAACGCTTGGCTTTAGTAGAAAAAGACAGAGATTATTCAATTTTATATTCAATCCTCACTGCCGAAGCGGAAGACGTGATTTTAATTGCAGGTAAGGGGCATGAGGATTATCAAGAAGTGCATGGCGTGCGTCATTATTTTGATGACAGACAATGGGCTGCTCTTGCTTTATTGATGCGAGATGGATTAAATGTTTGCTCTGATTCGCGTCAATTAGAACCCGGTCAATTCTTTGTGGCCTTAAAAGGCGAAAATTTTGATGCGCATAAGCTTTTAAACGAAGTTGAACAAAAAGGCGCTATTGCGGCCTTGGTTTCAGAGCCAAATAAAGAACTAGAATTGCCACAGGTGCAGGTTCAAGACACCCAAGACGCACTAATGACCATGTCTAAGGCGTGGCGCGCTTTATTTGATTTACCAGTGATTGCGGTAACAGGCAGTAATGGTAAAACAACTACTAAAGAAATGATTGCTTCGGTGCTACAAGCTGCTTATGGTAAGGACTATCTGGCTACCCAAGGCAATTTAAATAACCATATTGGGGTCCCTTTAAGTCTTTTAAGATTACGTGCTCATCATAGGATTGCCGTTTTTGAATTGGGCATGAATCACCCAGGTGAAATTGCTGTTTTATCTGACCTATGCCGTCCTACAGTAGCTGTATTGACCAATGCGCAGCGTGAGCACCAAGAGTTTATGCTAACAGTAGAGGCTGTAGCTCAAGAAAATGCCGAGGTTTTTGCTTATTTAAGTAAACAGGGGGTAGCAATTTACCCAGGCGCTAGCGAATACACAGTGCTTTGGGATGCCCTAAGTAGTAGCAAAAAGTCGCTACGCTTTGCCATTGATAATCCAAGTGTGGAGGTTTATGCGACGGATATTAGTCATGACGCCGAGGGTGTAAATTTCCTTCTTAATACTGACAAGGCAGAAACAACCATTGCCTTAAAAATCCCTGGTGAACACAATGTGAGCAATGCTTTAGCAGCTAGTAGCGCTTGCTTGGCAGCAGGTATTACGCTCAATAAGGTCAAACAGGGTCTGGAAAATTTCGAACCTGTAAGTGGACGCTTACAAAACTATGTCCTCGAAAACGGCACGCAAGTCATTGATGATAGTTATAATGCTAACCCAGATTCTGTGCGCGCAGCGATTGATGTCTTAAGTGCTTTGCCTAGTCCAAGGTTGTTGGTTTTAGGTGATATGGGCGAGGTTGGGCCAGAGGGGCCGCAAATGCACCGTGAGGTTGGCGAGTACGCCAAACAACAAGGCATTACTAATTTATTTACTTTTGGTGTCGCTACCAAAGAAACATCTCAGGCCTTTGGTCAAGGTGCTCAACATTTCGATGAGATTGAGGCCTTATATCAGGCCGTCGACGCATTGGAGCCAGCCGCTATATTGGTTAAAGGTTCCCGTTCGATGCGAATGGAGCGTGTAGTGCAGAATCTGTTAAACCAACATGAAAAATAGATTGTAATAACAGGGAAGCTACTCATGCTATATGAGCTGTTTAAGTATTTAAGTAAAGATTATAGTTTTTTTGCAGTATTTGATTATTTGACTATGCGTGCCCTTATGGCGAGCGCCACGGCCTTAATAATTGGCCTGATTGCTGGCCCTAAGGTAATACGTAAGTTATTAGAGTTAAAGGTTGGTCAGGCAGTGCGCCAATATGGCTTAGAAAGTCATTTGGTTAAAGATGGAACACCAACCATGGGTGGGGTTCTGGTATTAATATCCATCGCCTTATCGACGTTGCTATGGGCTGATCTAAGTAATCGTTTTGTTTGGGTCGTATTGTTTGTGACCGTTGGCTTTGGTGCCGTAGGTTGGTTTGATGATTACCGTAAGGTGGTTTACCGTAACCCCGAAGGTATGTCATCGAGAGAAAAGTTTTTCTGGCAAACAACGATAGGAGTGATTGCTTCACTGTACTTAAGTTTTGCCGTGTCGGCGCCTGCTACGGGTGATTTATGGCCTTTATTTAAGGATTGGGTCATGAGTGGTTTTACAATGCCATTGCCGACCCAGGCTGACTTAATTGTGCCGTTTTTTAAGAGTGTCAGTTACCCATTGGGTGTTTTTGGTTTTGCTATCTTAACTTGGTTGGTGATTGTCGGCTCAAGTAATGCGGTTAACTTGACCGATGGTTTAGACGGCTTAGCCATCATGCCGACAGTGATGGTGGGCGGGGCTTTAGGAGTTTTTGCCTATGTAGTAGGTCGTGTTGACTACTCAAGTTATTTGCTATTCCCATATATTCCTGGTGCTGGGGAAATGTTAATTCTTTGTTCAGCATTGGGTGGTGCAGGCTTAGCGTTCTTATGGTTTAACGCCTATCCAGCCCAAGTTTTTATGGGTGATGTGGGTGCTTTAGCGCTGGGTGGCATGTTAGGCTGTATTGCCGTCATTGTGCGCCAAGAGATTGTGTTCTTTATTATGGGTGGTGTGTTTGTAGTCGAAACCTTATCGGTGATGCTACAGGTAAGTTGGTTTAAATACACTAAAAAGCGCTATGGTGAAGGTCGACGAATATTATTGATGGCGCCATTACATCACCATTATGAGAAAAAAGGCTGGAAAGAAACGCAGGTGGTGATTCGTTTCTGGATCATCACCATAATGTTGGTGTTAGTTGGTCTTTCAACCCTAAAATTACGTTAAATTTAAAATAAATATGAGCTCGGCGATGGTTAATCACAAAACGTTGTCTCAATCACATGTGTTAGTGTTGGGCTTAGGCGAAACTGGTTTAGCCAGTGCTTTATGGTGCCTGCGTCAAGGCGCTAAGCTCCGTGTCGCTGATACGCGCGATAAACCATCCGGTTTGGCTGAGATTCAAAGCGCAGCTGAGTCACGTAGTGATATTGAGATTTCTTATGCCCTAGGAGCCGCTTGCTTAGAGACTAAAAGCCTTGAAGGCATAGATTCTTTGGTATTGAGTCCTGGATTATCGCCTAATCAATCGCCTGTCAAGGAGTTTTTAGAACAAGCCAAAGAGCTGGGTATTGAGATTATTGGCGAGATTGAGCTTTTTGCTAGGGCTCTAGCAGATTTAAAAAACACTCAGGGTTATGACTGTGAGGTTATCGCAGTTACTGGTACCAATGGTAAAACCACGGTCACCATGATGGCGCATGAGATGTTGTTAGCCTCAGGGGTGTCGGCGGTAGCAGCTGGCAATATCAGTCCAGCGGCACTTCATGCGCTAATGGAAGCCCTTGATAATAATGCCTTACCTCTAGTCTGGGTGCTTGAGCTGTCAAGCTTCCAATTAGCCACGGTGCAGTCTTTGCGCCCCAAAGCATCAGTTGTACTTAATCTTAGTCAAGATCATTTAGATTGGCATTTAGGTTGGGAAGATTATGTCGACCACAAGGCTAAGTTATTACATTTAAGCGAGATTAAAATTGTTTCTCGTTTAGAGGACGATGTCTTGGCTATGGTGCCAGATCTTGAAGCTACCGACGTGATGAGCTTTGGAGAGGATGAGCCCGAGTTGATGGGCGATGTAGGTATTCAAGAGGTTGGTGGTATGGCTTGGCTCGCTGCACGAGTTGGCGATGATGACTTTGATATTCCACTAAGTGCAGCGGCCGCACACAGAAAACAAGCCCAACAGAGCCATCGCGAAGTTGGTCGCCTCAAACAATTAATGCCAGTCGAAGCTATCCCAGTGCAGGGCCGTCACAATGTGTTAAATGGTCTAGCCGCATTAGCCTTATGTAGCGCTTTAAAGCTTAATTGGGGGCCTTTACTGCGTGCCTTAAGCTCTTTCCAAGCAGCGCCTCATCGAATGAATTTTGTGCGTAGTATCGCTGGCGTTGATTTTATTAATGACAGTAAAGGAACCAATGTGGGTGCCACATTAGCTGCTATTAATGGCTTAGAACGTCCTTTATTAGTGATTTTAGGTGGTTTAGCCAAAGGACAAGATTTTAGCCCTCTATGTCAAGCCTTAAAGGATAAGGCTAAAGGCATTATTTTGATTGGTCACGACGCTAAGTCTATTGAGCAAGCCTTAGGTAGTACTGGCGTGACAATGACACACGCCGCCTCTATGCAAGAGGCGGTGACAACGGCCATGAGCCAGGCCAACGCCGGAGATATCGTTTTGTTATCGCCAGCTTGTGCCAGTATGGATATGTTCAGCAATTACATGCAACGTGGTTTTGCTTTTGAAGAGGCAGTGCAGGAAGTAGCGCTTGAGCATGGGGAGGTTTAGATGAGTCTAAGCATGCGTGATCGTTTCGTTCGTGAGGGAGAGCCAGGTGTTAATGAGGTCTCTCCAAGTCGCACCAAAATGCTAGATTATGACCTAGTGCTTTTGGGCATTATCGGTGCCATTCTCGTATTAGGCTTGATCATGGTGTATTCCTCATCTATCGCCATTACAGAAGGGCCAAGCAACTCTATCTTTAGATTTAATCGCTACTTTATGATGCAGGCTATTTTCATAGCCGTCGGTTTTTTCGGAATGTTCACCGTATTTAATATCAATATGGACAAGTGGGAGGAGTTATCACCCTATGTATATATTGCGGCGGTGATTTTTCTTGTCTTGGTATTAATCCCTTTTATTGGTCGTGAGGTTAACGGCGCTAGACGTTGGATTCCCTTAGGACCGGTGAATTTTCAACCAACAGAATTAGCGAAAATGGCAATCGTGCTTTATACGGCGCGTTATGCTGTAAGAAATCGTCATGGCATTGGTAATTTTTCGTGGTCAGAGGGTTTAGTACGGGGTGTGCTACCTATTGTTGCGCTTCTTGTGATTCTTGCCTATCTGAGCTATTTAGAGCCGGATTTAGGTGCAGCGATGGTGATCGCATCGATTTGTATTGGGATACTGTTTTTAGGTGGGTTGCACAGTTTTTATTTGATTGGTGCTACTTCTGCGGCTATCGCTTTTGTTAGCTTCGCAGTATTTACAAAGCCATGGCGTCTTAAGCGTATGACTGCCTTTTTAGACCCTTTTAGTGAGGAGTATGCGCAGTCATCTGGTTATCAGTTAGTGCACTCATTAATCGCTATTGGTCGTGGCGAATGGACCGGTGTGGGTTTGGGTTTTAGTGTAGAGAAATTACATTATTTACCAGAAGCACATACTGACTTTATTCTTGCTGTGATTGGCGAAGAGCTCGGTTTTGTAGGTATTTTAACCGTGGTTGCGCTGTATTTTGTATTGGTATTTAAGTGCTTTAAAATTGGTCGCGTGGCCATCGCAATGGATCGTTTTTTCAGTGGTTTAGTCGCTCAAGGGGTGGGTATTTGGATTGGTTTCCAAGCACTATTTAATTTATGTGTTTGCTTGGGTTTGTTGCCGACCAAGGGTCTCACTCTACCGATGATTAGTTATGGTGGTTCAGCCATGGTGGTTAGCTTATGTGCATTAGGACTAGTCTTTAGAGTGGATTATGAAAATCGACAATTAATGCGTGGTTTACCAATTCATGGTATGCCTGCACCGAGGTATATGTGATGAGCGATAATTTAGAACAAAGCAATACGCATCGGGTTGAAGCAGCGCCTACAGTCATGATTATGGCAGGTGGTACCGGTGGTCATATTATGCCTGGTCTTGCTGTAGCGGGTGAATTAGAAGCACGTGGTTGGAAGGTGTATTGGTTGGGTAATCCTGAGCGCATGGAGGGTGAGCTAGTTCCTGCGCGAGGCATTGAGTTATTGCCAATGAGCTTTGCAGGCTTGCGTGGCAAGGGTATTGCGGCCTTAATTAAATTGCCTTTTTGTCTATTGGGCGCGTTAATGGATGCGCATAAGGCGTTTAGACGTGCTCAACCCGATGTGGTCTTAGGTATGGGCGGTTATGCTGCCTTTCCTGGTAGTGTGGTGGCCTTTTTAAGTGCAAAACCTTTGGTTTTGCATGAGCAAAATGCGGTTGCAGGTACAGCAAATAAGGTTATTGCTAAATTAGCGAAACGCGTCCTAATGGCCTTTCCTAAAGCCTTGTCTAAAGGTACGGTGGTGGGTAATCCAGTGCGTGCCGAATTATTAAATTTGCCAACACCAACAGAGCGTTTTGAAGGTCGTCAAGGACCTTTAAAGTTGTTAGTAGTTGGTGGTAGTTTGGGGGCATTGTCTTTAAATAATCTGATTCCCGAAGCCATTGCGCAAATTCCGATCGAGCAACGCCCAATTATTACGCACCAATCAGGGGTGGCTCATTTAGAAGCATTAAAAAATAATTATGATGAGGCTGGTGTAAAAGCAAATTGTGTGGCTTTCATTGATAATATGGCAGAGGCACTTGCTGTAGCAGACTTATTAATTTGTCGTGCAGGTGCTATGACGGTGGCAGAGGTGGCCGCGGTTGGTGTGCCTGCATTGTTTGTGCCCTTACCGTGGGCTATTGATGACCATCAAACAGCAAATGCCCGTTGGTTGGCAGATGCAGGGGCGGCAAAGGTAAAAGCCCAGTCGGCTTTAAGTGCCCAGTGGTTAGCTGAGTATATTGTTTCTCAAGATAGAGCTCAGTTGTTAGGCATGGCAACGTTGGCTCGGGCAATGGCTATGCCTGGTGCTACGCGTACAATTGCTGATGTGTGTGAGCAATTGGCTAGGGATTAAAATGAAGTATAGAATTAGAAACATCCATTTGGTAGGTATTGGCGGCTCTGGTATGAGTGGCATTGCAGAGGTGCTGCTTAATCAGGGTTACTGTATCAGTGGGTCCGATTTAAATAAGAGCTCAGTCACTAAGCGTCTCGAGGATTTGGGCGCTACGATCTTTTATGAGCATTCCGCTTGCAATGTCGATAAAGCAGAAGCTGATGTTGTTGTGATTTCAACGGCAATTTCTGGTGGTAATCCAGAGGTATTGCATGCGCGTTCTCAAGGTATTCCTGTGGTCTCTAGAGCCATGATGTTAGCTGAGCTAATGCGTTTAAAAATGGGTATTGCGGTGGCTGGTACACATGGTAAAACCACCACCACTAGCTTTGTGAGCAGTGTATTGGCCGAGGCTGATTTAGATCCTACCTTTGTTATTGGCGGTAAATTAAACTCAGCTGGCACTAATGCCTATTTAGGTAAAGGTGATTATATTGTGGTTGAGGCTGATGAATCAGATGCTTCTTTCCTCAACCTACTGCCTGTCATGGCGATTGTTACCAATATTGATGTGGACCATATGGATACCTATGGTCATGATGAGGCGCGTTTGCGTAGTGCATTTGTACAGTTTACGCAAAATTTACCATTTTACGGCACGGCAATTTTATGTGTCGATGATGATAACGTTAAGAAAATCATTCCATTTATTTCACGTCCAATTGTGACCTACGGCTTTGACGAAGAGGCTGATTATCGAGCTATTAATGTCCGTAGTGTAGGCCCTGAAATGCACTTTACTGCGTTGCGACGATGCGGTCGTCGTCGTGCCAGTGAGCCTTTAGACATCGTGCTTAACTTACCTGGTCGTCATAATGTGCTCAATGCTCTAGCATCCATTGCCTTGGCTACTGAGATTGGTGTCGAGGATGAAGCTATTATTAAATCCCTTAAAAACTTTAATGGGGTGGGTCGCCGTTTTAGCTTTGTTGGCGAAATCGAAGCACAACAAATTAATGGTGGTGGTAAATACACCTTAATTGATGACTACGGTCATCACCCAGTTGAAATGCAAGCCACGATCGAGGCAGCACGTGGAGCGTGGCCTGACAAGCGCTTAGTATTGGCTTTCCAACCACATCGCTACAGCCGTACTCGTGATTGTTTCGAAGAGTTTGTGCGAGTTTTAGGTTTAGCTGATGAGGTATTGCTTACCGATGTTTATGCGGCAGGGGAGTTACCCTTAAACTTTGCTGATGGTAAGGCACTAACGCATGCAATTGAGGAAGATGGTAAGGTTAGGCCGCAATTTGTTCCCAATGTAGAGGACTTGCCAGAAGCAATACATGCTTTTGCGCGTGATGGTGATATTGTTATAACGATGGGCGCCGGTTCAATCAGTAAAGTGCCTAGCAAAATCTTGGAGACTGCAAATGGCTAATACAGCAAAAAATTTCGGTAAGGTCGGTGTGCTTTATGGCGGCGTATCAGCCGAGCGTGAGGTATCTCTAAATTCAGGTGCTGGTGTGCATGCCGCATTACTAGAAAAGGGCGTTGATGCACATTTGTTTGATCTAGGAGAGCGCAGTCTAGGTGATTTAGAGGCCGAGAAATTTGATCGAGTCTTTATTATTTTGCATGGTCGTTATGGCGAAGACGGCTGTATTCAAGGTGTGTTAGAAATTTTAGGTATTCCCTATACAGGTCCTGGGGTGATGAGTTCAAGCGTAGCTATGGACAAAATCATGACTAAGCGCTTATTTATTGAACAGGGTATTCCTACGCCTGATTATCATGTAGTGCGCAATGCCGATGATTTACGAGAAGCTGTCGATAAGTTAGGTTTGCCGATGATTTTAAAGCCACCACATGAGGGTTCAACTATTGGTCTAACCAAAATTCAAACTGCTGAACAGTTAGATGAAGCGCTACAACAAGCTTTTAAATATGATGATATTTTGCTGGCTGAGCAGTGTATTGAGGGTCGTGAACTAACGGTAGCCGTGTTGGGTCGTGGTGAGGATGCCCATGCTTTCCCAATCATTGAGATTGTTGCGCCTGATGGTAATTATGATTTCCATAATAAGTACCATTCAAATGACACTCAATATTTTTGTCCTGCGGATTTATCACCCGAGTTAACTAAAAAGATTAAAGAGTTGAGTGAACAAGCTTACCGTACCATTGGTTGCGAGGGTTGGTCGCGTGTGGATGTGATGCTAGATGCCAATGAAGCACCTTATTTTTTAGAGATTAATACCGCGCCAGGTATGACGAGCCATTCGTTGGTGCCGATGGCTGCTAAAGCAGAGGGTATTTCATATCCTGATTTATGTGTAAAAATTCTTGCTTCGGCTGAGCTAAAAGTCGGACGTAAGGGTTAAAATCCGGCTTGTAGTTTAGTTTTTGACAAGGTGTTTGAGTGATATTTTCGGATCCCCGTTTTATTAATCGTGTCGCCGGCTTTCTGACGACATTGGGGGTGCTTATCGTGCTTGGTGCATTGACCTATAGAGCAATGCACATGCCGATGTTTAATATTTCTCGTATTGTGTTAGAGCCTAAACAAGGCGATGTATTATCTTATGTATCGCCTGCAAGTATCCAAGTCACACTAGAGGGGCGGACTCAAGGTAATTTCTTTAGTCTAGATCTCGTCAAGGTTCAAGATGTTTTAAAAACCTCGCCTTGGGTACGACAAGTAGATATTACGCGTTTATGGCCTAATGGCTTGTTGTTGCGCATCGAAGAGCATGAGCCCTTTGCATTGTGGAATAACGAGGCCTTGATTAATACTTGGGGCGAACGGTTTTTAGCAAATCGCGGCGAGGTAGATAACCCAGAAGCCTTGCCACAATTCTTGGGGCCCGATGGTTCTGAGCACCTTGTGGTGCAGCGTTATGCTGAGTTGATGCGTTGGTTAAGCCCAATTGGGCTAAGGGTAAAGGAATTAGAGTTAAGTGATCGTTATTCATGGCGAGTTTTGCTAGATAACAATACGACTTTAATTATGGGGCGTGACCCCGGTGCCGAGATAGCAAACCCCTACGATGGCGTAGGTGCGATGAGCTTTGCTGATACCATCGAACGCTTTGTGCGCAGCTGGCCGGCATTGTTAAAACGAACTAAAGGAAGACAGGTAGAGCGTATCGATCTCCGTTATACTAAAGGTTTTGCAGTATCCTTTACGGATGACACCAGTTCTGAGCTGTCCGATAAGCAATAAGTGAGTTAATTTAAAGATGAGTCGAGACCACAGTAAGGATGTAATTGTTGCCTTAGATATAGGCACGAGTACCGTTGTAGCTATCGTCGCTGAGTGTTTGCCCGACGGTCGTTACGAGGTTATCGGCGTGGGCCAATCCCTATCGCGCGGTATGCGTAGGGGCGTTGTAGTTAATATTGAGCAAATTGTCGGCTCAATACAGCAAGCTCTCGAAGAAGCCTGCCTCATGGCTGACTTCCATATTCGTGAGGTATATACCGGCATTGGCGGTAATCATATCAATAGTTTTAACTCCAGCGGTATGGTGGCTGTGGTCGACAAAGAAGTGAGTTATGCCGATGTGCGCCGTGTACTTGATACGGCTAAGGCGGTTAATATTGCCAACGATCATGAGATTCTTCACGTTATTACACAGCAATACACTTTAGATAAACAAGAGGGTATTATCCAGCCTGTCGGCATGGCAGGTATTCGTCTTGAGGTGCGAGTACACATCATTACTGGCTTACAGAGTGCCACTCAAAACGTGGTTAAGTGTATTCGTCGTTGTGGTTTAGAGATTCGCGGATTAGTTTTTCAGGCCTTGGCAGCGAGCCAGGTGTGTTTAACTGCCGACGAAAAGGAATTAGGCGTTGCTCTGGTAGATATTGGTAGCGGTACAACTGATTTGGCAGTTTGGCATGGTGGAGCCTTACGTCATACAGCAGTTATCCCACAGGGTGGTGATCAAATTACTAATGATATCGCGACCATGTTGCGCACCCCAACACCAGACGCCGAAGATATTAAATTAAATTATGGTGCAGCTAAAGCTAGCCTCGTCAATGTGTCAGAGACCTTTGAGGTGATCGGTTTGGGCAACCGTGAATCTCGCGAAATGGAACGACATGTTTTAGCGCAGGTCATCGAGCCACGAGTTGAAGAAATTCTAATGGGCGTGATGAATGAAATCGCTGAATCAGGACATAAGGTAACAGGTTTAGTACTAACAGGTGGAACCGCGTTATTGCCAGGCATTCAGGAGTTGGCAGAAGATATGTTCCAAGTGCCTGTGCGCATTGGTGTGCCGATTTATGATGGTAGCTTATCAGACGTGGTTTGCGAGCCAAGATTTGCTACCGCAATGGGTTTATTAAGCTATTCGCGTATGCAGCAATATGCTCCGCATGGTGATATGCCCAAAGAAGGTTTAATAAAACGTCTTTGGCGCTTTATTACTAACAGCTTATAGTTTAGAATAGAGTTTACAGTGGAGTAGGGTGGAGATTGCTCAAAGGCAGTGCGAATGTCGCATTGGCTCTTTCTTTGAGATGATTTCCATGTTTTCGTTATAAGGAAATTAGGAGTCATTTTTAATGAGCATGGATTTAGGTTTCAAATTTGTTGACCAGGAGCTGCTTTCTAACGGCACGGTCATCAAGGTTGTCGGCGTTGGTGGCGCAGGCGGCAACGCGGTCAATCATATGATCGGCAAGGGGCTCAAGGGCGTAGAGTTCATCAGTGCTAACACTGATGGTCAAGCTCTTGGCAGTTCTAAAGCAGAACACGTTATTCCTTTAGGCACTACCGGGTTAGGAGCTGGTGCTAAGCCTGAAAATGGTCGTGTAGCAGCTGAAGCAGCGCGTGAGCAAATCCGCAACGCATTAAACGGTGCCCATATGGTATTTATTACCGCTGGTATGGGTGGTGGTACGGGTACAGGCGCAAGCCCTGTAGTCGCAGAGGTTGCTCGTGAGTTAGGTATTCTAACCGTTGGCGTAGTTACTAAGCCATTCGCTTACGAGGGTTCTCGTCGCATGAAATCTGCCGAAGAGGGTATCGAAAATCTCTCTAAAAACGTTAACGCTTTAATTGTTGTGTTAAACGATCGTCTCGAAGAAATGCTAGGCGAAAACGCAACAATGCAACAGTGTTTCGTCGAGGCTGACGACGTACTTCACAATGCATGTGCTGGTATTGCCGAGATTATTAATGTCGAGGGTAATATTAACGTTGACTTCGAAGACGTTAAGACCATTATGAGCGAGCAAGGTCAAGCCATGATGGGTACAGCCGTCGCTTCAGGTGAGGATCGCGCTCAAAAAGCAGCTGAGGAAGCAATTGCTTGCCCACTCTTAGAGGGTGTTGATCTAAACGGTGCTCGCGGTGTACTAATTAACATTACTGCTAGCAACAACATCACCCAGCGTGAGGTTCGTACCATTAACGAGGTTATCACTAGCTATGCTGATAAAGATGCAGAGATCATCTTTGGTATTGCTTATGACGAAAGCATGGGCGATAAGGTTCGTGTGACAGTTGTTGCTACGGGTCTTGGTCGTAAAAAACCTGAAATTGTTGTAGATAACGTTGAGCATGAGCAGGCTCGTACTGGTACTGATGACGCTAGCGCAGCAATTGATGGTTTCAGAGGCACAGTCGGTGGTTTTAACCCGATTCGTAACGTTAGTCGTGGTGGTAATCGTATAAGTCAATTAAATGTGGGTTTTGGTGCCGTATCTACTGCTGATGCGCCAGCCATTTCTCGCCGTTCACTTACCGAAGAAGAGCGTCACGATAGCGATATTCCAGCTATCTTACGTAAACAAGCTAACTAGTTAAAGTGACATTAGGTTTAGCTTAATTAGCTAAGCTTCATGGAACTAACTAATGCCAATACTGTCTAATGGGCGGTATTGGCATTTTTTGTTGCGATATATTTCTATTATTATTCTTAGGTAAGCATTTTCCCTAAAGCGTTTTAATCAGTTTTACTTGGGTTAAAATAAAAGGTAATAAGAATAATTTACATAGATTTTTTATGGAAGAATTACCATGTTAAAACAAAGAACAATACAACAGACTGTGAAAACTGTTGGTGTTGGTGTTCACTCTGGCCAGCGTGTAGAGCTTATTTTACGTCCAGCAGAGCCCAACACGGGCATTGTATTTCACCGTACTGATACGCCCGAGGTTGTCGACTTTCCTGCCTTTGCAGAAAATGTCGGTAATACTCGTATGGCTTCAGTTCTTGTTAATGGTGAGTACCGTGTATCAACTGTTGAGCATTTAATGTCAGCTTTGGCTGGCTTAGGTATTGATAATCTCCACGTCGATGTAAGTGGCGAGGAGGTTCCTATTATGGATGGTAGCGCGGCGACTTTCGTGTATTTGCTGCGCTCTGCTGGTGTGGTTGAGCAAGATGCTCCAAAACGATTTATACGTGTTAAAAAAGTTGTAGAAATTGTTGAGGGTGAGGGTGACAATGCCAAGTGGGCACGTCTTGAGCCTTATCCTGGTTTTGCTTTAGCTTTCTCAATTGATTTTAAGCATCCAGCCATTGCATCTACGGCTAATTTTGCTGAGGTGGACTTTGCTACTGACTCCTTTACCAAAGATATTGCACGCGCTCGTACCTTTGGTTTTGCTCAGGAGGTGGAGTTAATGCGATCTGCTGGCTTAGGTCGTGGCGGTAGCTTAGATAATGTCATTGTATTAGATGAGTTTCGTATTCTTAACGAAGAGGGTCTACGTTACGAAGACGAGTTTGTAAAGCATAAAATTCTTGATGCCATTGGTGACTTATATTTAGCAGGTAAACCATTATTGGCAAAATATGTTGCTTGTAAATCAGGCCACGATTTAAATAATAAATTAGTTCGCGCTTTGTTGTCGCAGCCTGATGCTTATGAGGTTGTGACTTATGAAAGTGAAGCAGCTAAGGCCACAGGTTTTAATCGCGATTGGCAATTAGCCTAATTAAATACTTAATATTTAACTTTGAGTTCGTATTACCTTCAATTCTACATTGCGTAGTTCTAAGCCGTGCTTATTTAGGTGGCGTGTCATGCTCGGAGCGAGCTGTTTGATTTTTGCTGCACAAGCATTATTAGCAACAGCCAATCTGAGCGTGCCGTCGGTATAATTAATAATCAAACAATGTTTTGTCAATTCCTTACCAAGTACGCCTACTAATAAAGGTTGTAATTTTAAAATTGTTCGAGCGCGCTGTAGTACGTCGCCTGTCGTCTGCTCTTGTTCTAACCACTCCATCGCGGTTTGAAATTTAGGCGGTTTGCGATAGTTACGATGTGATTTCATATTGAGGAAAATAGCTTTGGCTAAAAAATTCGTATCACCTCGACGAGCGAGACAAAAAACCCAAAGGGTTTGGTCATTTAGCATAACCGTGTTGTGCGTTTGTATTGCCTTGGTCTCGGGTGCTTTGTTAGAGCGTCGTTATGGTTACCAGCAACACGAGGAGCTGGGTGCTTCAACGAGGGATATACCTAGTGTACAACAAAACCCAGTTCAACAAAATCTTATTGAACATGGTTTAGGTCAGTTTGCTCAGCAGTTAGCTGAAGCAAAAGTTACCTTAGATAATCTAAGTCAAATCACCGATCGTCTAAGTAGAAATCCTGCTCTCAATCTTGGGAATATAGGCGATGGCATATTTCTCCCTAACCTTAGCGAAGAGGATCGTCCGATGGAGGAGTTCATTGACGATGGTAGTTACTCAGGTGAGAAAATAGGTAAAGAATTAGATTTATTAAAACAAAAGTTGCAACAACAAGAAAACCGTTTACGTACCTTTGATGTATTGCTGCAAAGTCGTCAATTTGAATTAGATCGCGTACCAACCGGTATGCCTGTGTCCATGTTGCAAGCTCGTATGTCTTCACCCTTTGGTTGGCGTAGACACCCAATTACCCGCGCATCGAGGTTGCATGCTGGCATGGACTTTGCAGCCCCTAAGGGCACACCGATCTATGCTTCCAGTAATGGCGTGGTGAGCAGTGCTGGCTATGTGTCAGGTTATGGCAACCTAGTCGAAATTGACCATGGCTCCGGCGTGACCACTGTCTATGCACACAATAACGAAAACCTAGTAAAAACAGGCGATATTGTTAGTCGCCGACAAATGATTGCACGTGTTGGTAACACGGGTAATTCAACTGGACCACACTTGCATTTTGAAGTGCGTCTTGATGGTGTACCCATCGATCCTATGTTGGTTTTAGGTAAGGATTTATCCGATGTGCAAATACCGTCCGATGGCTCTTTGCTAGATACCTTAAAGCTACTTGGCAAAAAGGAATAAGCAGCGTCTTTTGTTATAAATTAGCCTCTAATATCTTGATATCTGCTGAGTTGGCCTCACATAAATAAGCCTATAGGTTAAACTGTAGAGCTATGCCGATCCTTGTATATAATAATCGGTTAAAAATTTAATAAAATTAACGACACAGACGATATGATTTCTATTTTTAAAAAAATCATCGGTAGCCGTAATGATCGACTACTCAAACAATATAGAAAAACAGTAGCCAAGATCAATAAGCTAGAGCCCACAATGCAGGCCCTTAGCGATGAGGAGTTAGCAGCTAAAACCGCTGAGTTTAAAGAGCGTTTAGCTGGCGGTCAGAGTTTAGATGATATTTTGCCAGAGGCTTTCGCCGTAGTTCGCGAAGCCTCTGTTCGTGTTTTAGGTATGCGTCATTTTGATGTGCAACTGATTGGTGGTTTGGCATTACACCAAGGTAAAATTGCAGAGATGCGTACGGGTGAGGGTAAAACCCTTATGTCTACCTTGGCCATTTATTTAAATGCCTTAGCGGGTCAGGGTGTGCATGTAATTACCGTTAACGAGTATTTAGCAGCACGAGATGCGCACAATAACGGTCGCTTATTTAACTTCTTGGGTTTAACTGTTGGTGTAGTTAACTCAACTCAAACCAACCCAGATAAGATCGCAGCTTATCGCGCTGATGTGACCTACGGTACAAACAATGAGTTTGGTTTTGACTATTTGCGCGATAATATGGAGTACCGTGTAGAGGATCGTCGTCAGCGTAAGCTTTATTACGCGATTGTGGACGAGGTTGACTCCATCTTAATTGACGAAGCGCGCACTCCGTTAATTATTTCTGGTCAAGCTGAAGATAATACCGATCTGTATATGAAAATGGATGCGGTGCCTGCGCTAATGACGCGCATGGAGTCTGAGCCACGCCCAGATGAGCCAGAGCCAGAGGGTGACTTCTGGGTTGATGAAAAAGCGCAGCAAATTCACTTATCCGAGGCAGGCCACATCAAGGCTGAGGGCATTTTACGCGACCTCAATCTTTTAGGTGAGGATCAATCACTTTACGATCCACGTAATATCAGTTTAGTGCACCACTTAATGGTGGCGATTAGAGCGCATAACCTATTCCATAGAGATCAGCATTACGTCGTTCAAGATGGTGAGGTCATCATTGTAGATGAGTTCACCGGTCGCTTTATGCAGGGTCGCCGTTGGTCTGATGGTTTACACCAGGCTGTTGAGGCTAAAGAAAAGGTTGAGATTCAAAATGAGAACCAAACCCTAGCTTCAATTACTTTCCAGAACTACTTCCGTATGTACGACAAGTTAGGCGGTATGACGGGTACGGCCGATACTGAGGCTTACGAATTCCAAGAGATTTATGGTTTAGAGACGGTAATCATCCCAACTAACTTACCGATGATCCGTGAAGATCAAAACGATCAAATCTTTAAAAATGATGAGCAAAAATTTGCTGCCATTATTAAAGATGTGCGTGATTGTTATGAGCGTAAACAACCGGTATTAGTTGGTACAACGAGTATCGAAAACTCTGAGCTCTTATCAGAAATGCTCAAAAAAGAGGGTTTACCTCATGATGTTCTTAACGCTAAGCAACACGCCCGTGAGGCTGAGATTGTAGCCGAAGCAGGTAAGCCAGGTGCCATTACTATTGCTACTAATATGGCTGGTCGTGGTACTGATATTGTGTTGGGCGGTAGTATCCAGAAAAGCATCAATATGGTAATGGAAGACGATACGCTTAGCCCCGAAGAAAAAGACGCGCGCATCAAAGAGCTTCGCGACGCTTGGTTACCAATTAATCAACAAGTTAAAGAGGTTGGTGGTTTACGTATTATCGGTACAGAGCGTCACGAATCGCGCCGTATTGATAATCAGTTGCGTGGTCGTGCTGGTCGTCAAGGTGACCCAGGTTCATCACGCTTCTACTTAGGCCTAGATGACCCATTAATGCGTATTTTTGCGGGTGACCGTGTGCGTGCCATTATGGATCGCTTAGGTGTTGATGGTGAGCCTATCGAAGCGCGTATGGTGACTCGTTCGATTGAGTCCGCACAGCGCAAAGTTGAGAGTCGTAACTTTGATATTCGTAAGCAATTATTAGAGTTTGATGACGTGGCTAACGAACAGCGTAAGGTAATCTACGGTCAACGTAATGAGGTCCTAGAGTCTGAGTCTCTCACTGAGATGCTTACTAACCTGCGTCACGATGCTGTGGCTGAGGTGGTGCGTCAGTATGTTCCCGAAGAGTCAATGGAGGAACAATGGGATATTGCTACCTTAGAGCAAGTACTCGCTAGTGATTGGAAACTAGAGCTACCTATTAGTCAGTGGGTTAAAGAAGATAGCAACTTAGACGATGAGGGCATCTTAGAGCGCGTTGTTGAGGCTGCCGATAAGCAAAACCAAGATAAGATTGATTTAGTTGGCGAAGAGCAATGGGCTCAGTTTGAGCGTTCAGTTCTATTAGATCGTATGGATACTAGCTGGCGCGAACACTTATCGTCGCTTGACCACTTACGTCAAGGTATTCACTTACGCGGTTATGCTCAACGTGATCCTAAGCAAGAGTACAAAAAAGAAGCCTTTATGTTGTTCTCGGATATGCTTGACCGCATCCGTGATGAGGCCGTTAAGATCTTAATGACAGTTCAAATTCAAGAACCAGAGCAAGTGTCGCAGGCCCAAGCCCAGCAACAACAACACGCTCAAGCTCAAAACGTTCAGTATCAACATGCAACTTCAGGCGTTGAAGTAAATGAAAATGGTGACGTTTCAGGCGGTGGTGTTACGGTTAAAAACATGATGGCTAATGTAGGTCGTAATGACCCTTGCCCATGTGGTAGTGGCAAGAGATATAAGCACTGTCATGGTAAATTGGCTTAATTAGTCATATAGTCATTAGACAAATAAAAGCAGCAAATCAAAATTTATGATTTGCTGCTTTTTTTGCGCTTATTAATAAGCGCTACGGAGATTGTTTTTTCTTACATTAAGAATAGTGTAGCTAATCCTAAGAAAATAAAGAAGCCTAATGAATCAGTGGCAAAGGTCAAAAGCACTGATGAACCAAGGGCTGGGTCCTTATTAAATCTATCGCGGATTAATGGGATTAAAACGCCTAAAGCAGCGCCTAAGAGCATATTTAACACCATGGCCACAGCCATTACCATGGCAATTTTGATTGAGCCCGAAAATATCCAAGCAAAAGTACCGGCAATCAAACTGCCACCAAGCCCCACACAACTGGTCACAATAATTTCGCGACGGAATAAAGCGGCGGCATTTTTTTGATTGACACGACCTACGGCTAAGGCACGAATAACCATAGTCATGGTTTGGTTGCCTGAGTTACCACCAATACCTGCCACAATCGACATTAAGAAAGCCAAAATCACAATATGGCTAACAGTGCCTTCAAAGCGTGAAGCCACAATAGAAGCAATCGATGCGGTGATTAAGTTAATTAATAACCACGGTGCACGGTTTGGAATGGCGCGACGAATAGGTACGAAAATATCCTCTTCTTGTAGACCGGCTTGTGAAAGTGCTTGTTCGTTTGAGTCTTCACGAATGACGTCAACAATATCGGTGATGGTGACGCGACCGATAAGTACCTCTTGTTCGTCAATAACGGGGGCGGAAGCTAGGTCATAACGTTCAAAAGCGGAAGCCGCTTTGGCGTCTTTAGAATCAGCCTTAAGTGCAAGATAATCAGTTTCCATCACATCGGTGACTGATTTATCAGCATCATTGACGAGTAATGTGCTTAGAGAGAGTACGCCCTTTAGCTTATTTTCTCTATCGACAACAAAGAGTTGGTCAGTGTGCTCTGGTAACTCACCAAGCATGCGTAAGTAACGCAATACGACCTCTAAGGTGACGTCTTCGCGTACACGCACAATTTCGAAATCCATGATGGCACCGACCGTACCCTCGGCGTAACCAAGAGCTGAGCGTAATTGCTCGCGCTCCTCGTCGGTCATGGTTTTTTGTAGCTCAACCACTACCTCAGGAGGTAGGTCGGGCACTAAGTCCGCTAGTTCGTCTGCGTCTAAGTCCTCGGTTGCAGCAATTAGATCCTCTTGATCCATTTCTGCAATAAGCTCTTCACGCACCCAGTCGTCAACCTCAAGAAGAATATCACCGTCGTGCTCGGCATGTGCGGCATTCCATACCTTGATGCGCTCATCAGACGGTAAAGACTCAAGAATAAAGGCAATGTCGGCAGGGTGGAGGTGGTTAATTAAATCACCAATTTCGGCCTCATGCTTGCGCGTCAAAACGGTTTTAACTAATTCAGCGCGCTCAGAGGCACCCTCTTGTTGAGCGAGGACATTTTCAACCAGTTCGTGTTTTTTTAATAGCTCTTGAATTTCCTCGATGATCGAGTCTTGGCCTTCACTACCTAGACGTTTAGGAATAGTGACTACTTGCGGCTCGGCTTCATCGCTAAGCGTTGTTTCAGCCTGAACGTTTTGGTTTTCATCGTCCTCTGGGAGCATGTCGAGCTCAGGATCCCAGGCGGCCTTATCTTTATCATTATTTGAATTATTGTTAGTCATTTATACAATAACCTATTATGTCGTGTTTTCAGTATTGCCGAAAATAGCACTAGAGTTGCTGTCTAATCATCTCTCCAAGGCTGTTGGCGATGTGTTTATTTGAGGCAATGATATTACCACCGCTAGGCCAAGGCTCTTTTTCATAAATATCAGTAACGCAGCCACCCGCCTCGCGTACTAAAATGGTGCCTGCACAAACATCATAGGGGGCAAGGCCCATTTCCCAATAGCCGTCAAAACGACCACAAGCAACCCAAGCTAAGTCTAGTGCAGCAGAACCTAAGCGACGAATACCTCGAGTATTGTGCATGGCCTCTGTGAAACCTCTCATATAAGGCTCTTCGAAAGAAAAATCCCTAAAGGGGACGCCTGTAGCTAATAATGAGTCGTTAAGGTGCAGCGCATCGGAAGTGCTGATGCGTTGACCGTTTAAAAAGCAACCGTTTTGATAGGTAGCACTAAACAGCTCTTGACGATTGAAGTCATAAATTACGCCAACAATCGGAGTATCTACTGCTAGTGGAGCGGTATTAGTGGTTAACATAGTGCCTGCGCGAGCAACTAAGCCTATTGAAACCGCATAGTGAGGAATGCCGTGTAAAAAATTAGTAGTACCATCGAGAGGATCAATGATCCAAGCGTAGGGTGCTTGATCTAAATCGGGTGAATTGCCGCTTTCCTCTGCCATAATAGCGAAGTCAGGTGTTTGCTTGCGCACTACCTCTAAGATCGCTTGCTCAGCATCTCGATCGGCCTGTGAGACGAGATCATTTAACTGCTTATAATCAATTGATAATTTGCTATGATCTTTGGCGTAGATGCTCAGGATCGAAGCTGCTTCTTTGGCTGCTGTTGTCGCAGTTTCCAGAGCATGATAAAAATCCACCTGAATGTCTTGCATGAATGTATTTCCCAAAGCGTCAAAAGGCATAGACTGATGTTGAAAATAGTTTCCGGCGACCATCCGGCAAGATACTACTCGCATCATGCAGAATAACACTTAATTATACTACAGCTGTTTTTTTAAAAATTTATTAAACAAAGTCTTGATTATAAAGCTCAAAACAACTAGTTTATGCTTAAAGAATTTATCTTATTTCCCGCCACCCTTAGTTTAGAAAACGAGACCTTATCCATCGTATCTGAGTTGCAAGAGTTGCACGTCAATAGCGCTTGGCTACTGCAATGGCAGCAGCGTGTCGAGGCTATGTGGCCAGTCATGCGCACCCATCTACAATCTAAGGGGCTAATGCAATTAATGCTTGAGGGTGAGATGGCTTTATTGCTTTTGCCCTTAGTGCTAACGCATCGCACCTCTTTTAATAAGCATATTATTTATAGCAACAATATTTATTGGGGAGCTTCGGAGTGGGAGCAGATTGAGCGGTTTTATAAAGAAGCTAATCTTATTAACGATGAGATAGCTACGATTTTTACTTGGCTTAAAAAATCCTGGCCCCTAGCTTTACCTGGGGTGCATCGTTTAGATGCAGAGGATCGGAGTTTTAGCCTAACCCTAGGTTTAGGTGACCCCCAGTATTTACAACAACAATGGCTTTGCTCTATTGATGTCTATGTACGCGATGAAACAGCAAAACAACGATCGTGGCCATGGGTATTGCGGTATTCGGCGGCTCGTTGCTATTTTTTAATGGAATCATCGTTTTTTGAGCGCGAAGATTTTCAATATTCCGTAAAAAAAGCAGGGTTACGTTTAGATATAAAAAACTCTTGTGGCACACGTCCGCACCTAATCTCCACAGTACAACCCGTCAAATCAGTCAATCGACGCCTAGCCATTGTTGGAGGTGGTATCGCAGGTGCTGGAATTGCTTGGGTGATGCAACACCGTGGTTGGGAAATTACGGTATTTGATCCTGCATTTGCGCAGTCCAATGCAGCTAAACATCAGCACCATATTGCAGCGGCGATGACGCCATTTATTTCCATTGATGATAATCATAAATCCCGACTAAGTCGCAATGCTATCTTGCGCACATTGCATCATTGGCGCGATTTTCCAGATGAGGTAGTGGTATCGCGTACGGGTAATTTAGAGCTTAATCGCGATAAAGGTTATGGCAAAGACATTACCTTGGCAGTTGAGACCTTAGGTTTTCCTGAGGAGTGGGTGCGCCGATTAAACCCCCAGGAAGTCTCAGGGTTGCTTGGTTTTGAGCTACAAGAAGAGGGTATCTTTTGGCCTCAAGCGCGCCTCATTAGTCCAGAAAATCTTTTGAAGCATATCTATCAGTATGCAGCCCTAAAACAACGTGCAGAAGCAGTAACGAGTGTTGAGAAGCAACAAAGTGATGGGCTTTGGCAACTATTTGCAGACGATGGTTCATCTTTAGGGCAATTTGAGCAGGTGGTATTGGCTAACGCTGCCGATTGTATGGCCATTCTAGAAAAAAGTAATTTATTACAACGTCACAATGTGGCGGGTGAGGCAAGGTCAGCAATGCCCAAGATTGAAAGCACCATGCATTGGATGGGTGGCGAGGTAATGCATGTACCTGCCACAAGGCTTGCCAAGGTGCCGCAGGTCCCCTTAGGCGGACAAGGTTATTTTCTTCCTCCAACTGCTGAGGGTCAATGTGTGTTGGGTAGTACGTACCGACATGGGGTCCGTGATCCTGGTTTGAGCTTAGAGGGTCAAGCCGTCATTAAAGGCAAAATGCCACTAAATCTAGATGGATTGAGTGATCCAAAGCAATTAGAGCAGGGATGGTCTGGGGGTAGGGCAGTGGTGCAAGGTCGCTTGCCTGTGATTTGTGAGTTGGATTATGCCAAGGGCTTATGGTTGGCAGTGGCTTATGGTTCGCACGGTTTAACGTGGAGTAGTTTTGCGGGCGATATTATTGGCACCATACTCGATGGTGAGCCTGTGCCTTTAGAAAAAGAGCTCGTTAAAGCGCTGGGTCTAAGATAAAAAAAGGGGCGCTATTTTAAACCTATTTCTGAGTAAAAATCAATTTCGGTTTAAAAATATTGAAAAAAAAGTCATAATAGATAGATGTAAGTGGACAATTAACCATAAAAAATGTCCTATAACTACCAAAATCAATAAAAGAGAATTGTGTGATTCAATTTGATAAATTAGCGTTAGAGTCTAAAACCAATCATAGTGTAGAGTTCTCTACAGGCCACGAGGACTATGTGTTACGTATAGAGGCACAAGCTCCTGGTGTATTTAGACTTTGTTGCGATTCCTTAAAAAATCTATCCATATCTGAAACTAATGACAGAGTTAAAACAAGAGAAGAATTATCTGTTATTCCTAACGATCAGCCAGCTGAGCTAATCGTTGTAGAGCAAGAGGGTTCATGGCTTTTGGCTCAGCGTGATTGTGCTTTATTAATTACAAAGCAGCCTTTTTCTTTTAAATTACTCAAGAAAAATGCTGTAGAGTCGGCTGAAACTGCTATTGAGGGCGAGGAAGAGACTACTCCTAAGCAAGATGCTGTTGCGGCATATGCCGATGCGGAGGTTTTACTTCAAACCTCCGGTAATTTTGAAGAGCCTTTTGTTTATGACGAGTCTTGGGCGTTGATGCTCGACTTGCCAGAAGAGCAAGCGGTCTATGGCTTAGGTGTGACAGAACAAAATTTTGATCGCCGCTCCGAGGAGTTGGTATCTGATCAACCTGATTTTAAGTTCTCGCCTCTGGCTTGGACCACTCATGGTTGGGGCCTATATTTAAACGGTTTTGATCGCTGTATTCATAGTGTGGCAACCACCGAAGATGAGTCTACTTATCAATTGCGTACTGATAATAAGCGCTTTGATTTGTACTTATTCACTGGTGAGCCCCTAGAGATTTTTGACCAATTCACTGCCTTAAATGGTCGTGGCGGTCAGCCGACTCTAGAGGCGATGGGCGTAGGCTTAAAGCAGCTAGATGAGCAGGGCGATGATGAGTTCTTGCTCTTTGCTAAGCAGTTGCGTGAGCATGATATTTCTATTAACACCTTAGAGTATGCATGGCCAACGATGCTTGTGATTGACAGTGATCGTCTCAACCTTGATTGGGATGCCGAGCGTCTAGGTGATAATACCCGCGCCTATTTTGATAATCTCAAAGAAAATGATTGGCACGCTATTGTGCCGACTTTTCCAGCGATTTACGTCGGTACGCACTTATTCGAAGAGCTTGACGACCGTGGTTGGATGGTCATGGACGCCGAAGGCGATGCGCTGCAATTCAAAGGTACGCGACATACTGGCGGCAAGGATTACGGTCTCTTAGACCTGACTTACAAAGATGCCTACATATTTTGGCGTGATCGACATCAGCAATTATTAGAGCACGGTCAGTCGCTTAAAACAGCCACATCGATTGTTGAATTGCCTGATGAAGCCTGCGGTCGTCACAACGAAGAGGGCGCCTTACTTCGTAGGTTATTCCCAACTTTAATGGAGCAATCGCTCTATGACGGTATTTCATCGACCACGACACCGCCTGAGGGCGTGGTGGTACACGATGAGATTAATATGGCGAGCCAACGTCGTCCTTATTTAGAAATTGCCCCTTATGAAAATTCATGGGAGGGTTTAAACAAGCTATACCGCACGCTTATTAGTGCACAAAATAGCAGCGTGCCATTTATTAAGCATATGATTGGTCGCGCTGGTGACGAACCGATGTCACCAGAGTTATACCTACGCTGGTTAGCGCTTTCTACCTTTAGTGCGAATTTTTCATTCCACGCCGAAGAGGAGCAGCTACCCATTTATTACGACGAAGACACTCAAACCATTGCTAAACAATGGCTCGGTTTACGCTATCGTTTAATTCCTTATGTACTAGGCATTATCGAAGAGGGTGTGCGCGGTGGTCAGCCAGTTCAAAACTCAATGCCCTTGGCTTTTCCTAATGATCAGGTGGCCGCAGAGTTTGATAATCAGTTTTTATTTGGTCCTGCGGTTTTAATCGCACCGATTTTAGATGACAGTAATAGCACTATCGTTTATTTACCTGCCAACGAGGCTTGGTGGGATCTAAATACGGGTGAGCGCTATGAGGGCGGTCAGACACTTGAGTATCATTGTGGACTTGACACGATTCCAGCATTTGGTCGCGAGGGTCATATGTTAGCTGTGGGTCCTACCATTGCTCATTTAGGCGAAATGAACTCGGCTCGTATTCTAGATGAAATCTGGTTATTCGGTATGCCATTGCATAACCCAGTGGTCATGCGTAACAAAATTCGCGTGATGCAAATGCAGGGTTCTAGCTATATCAAGGGCCTAGAGGGTCTAAAAATACTTCAAACCGACGAGCTAGAGGTTAAGCGTCGCGGTGCTGAGGTTAGGATCTCTCCTATTCGTTAAGTCTTAGATTCTCTATGACAACATCTGTTAAGCCCATTGTCGGGATTATTCTATTAATACTTTCGACATGGGCTTTATCAACTCAAGAGGCAAGCGCTAAGTGGCTCATGGAGCTTAGCTTGCCACTATTTTTGCTGATCCTAGTTAGATACGCCTTACATGTGGTGATTGTTTTGACTATCACTTTGCCTAAAAAAGGCATGGCGGTCTTTCGCAGTCGACATTATCTAATGCAGGTGGTGCGCGGCAGTACGTCGTTGTTTGCTGCCTTGACGGTATTTATGGCGCTGTCTTATTTGCCCCAAGCAGAGGCAACGGCTATTTATTTCTTAGCACCACTACTTGTGCTTTGTATCGCCCCTTGGTTTTTGGGTGAGGCTATGCGCTGGCATCGTTGGGTGGCCGCATTTGTGGGCTTTCTCGGGGTGATGGTTATTGTGCGACCAAGTGCGGGCCTAAACCCTATAGGGGTCATGTATGGTTTATTAGCAGCAGTGGTGATTGCTACACAGTTTTTATGTACTAGAAAGTTAGCTGATGATGACTCGATGACTACTTTGTTGTGGACAGGCATCGTAGGCTTTGTGGCCTCGCTTGTATTAGTACCTTTACAGTGGACTGAGGGCATTGCGGTTTTAGAAGAATTTAAGTTATGGCAATGGCTTTTATTGCTTAATACGGGTGTTTTTGGTACAGTAGGCCACTTATTGCAAATTAAGGCTTATCAGCGAGCATCCGCTTCGCTCTTGGCACCTTTTAGTTATTTGCAAATTATTGCAGCCGCAGCATTAGGCCTCGCTATTTGGGGTCAATTCCCTGATATGTGGGGTTGGTTCGGTATCTTTATTGTTTGTGCTAGCGGCGTTGTAGTTACAATGATCGAATGGCGTGACAATCGACGCGTAAATAAGTTGGTTCAAGGTATAATAGAGTCTAAGCAATCTATTAAAAATAACAAATCAACTTAATTGTTATAAATATTCTTATAAAAGCAATATTTATCCAGATTGTTGTAAAAGATGCACAAAAAAACAACATCTTTTAGTTATTTTAAATTAGGTGTTGACATGATCTTCATAATAGGTCATAATTTAAATCTTTCGGGGCTGGTAGCTCAGTCGGTAGAGCAGCGGACTTTTAATCCGTTGGTCGCGGGTTCGAATCCCGCCCAGCCCACCAGAATTTAAAATGCCCTTGCTATTTTTAGCAAGGGCATTTTTCATTTGTGTGTCAAAATTCTAATATATAGGCACAATACCTTAGTCACAACGCCTTAAATATCGGGCATACTTTGATGATGCTTGTTGTTAACAAAGACCTTTATCAGCATCAATTTCATTTTCAATTCAATAGATAGTTAATTCATTATTTCGGGGCATGTCGATTTGTGACTGGCTCTTTATTGTTATTGCATAGTATGTCTACTCATCGTCCCTTTATTGGTATCGCTTTATTAATCTTGTCTACTTGGGCCTTATCGTCTTTAGACGCAGGTGGTAAGTGGTTGATGCAGTTTGGTCTGCCGTTAGTGGTACTGAGTTGGGTGCGTTATTTAATTCATGCGATTTTAGTGTTGATTTTTACTTTACCTAATCGTGGTTTAAGTATTTTTAAATCAAAGCAGATGAAGTTCCAAATAGTGCGGGGCACGGTTGTTTTAACTGCAACATTGACGTTTTTTACAGCATTAAGTTATTTACCTCAGGCAGAAGCAACTTCAATTAATTTTTTAGCCCCTTTATTGGTTTTATGCTTAGCGCCCTTTGTGTTGAAAGAGCCATCGCGACTCTATCGTTGGCTAGCAGCGTTTTGTGGTTTTGCTGGAGTATTAATTATTGTGCGACCAGGTTCGGGACTCCACCCACTTGGTGTGATGTTTGGACTGATGACGGCGGGTATTTTCTCACTGCAGTTTTTGGTAACGCGTAAATTGGCCGAAGATGACTCGATGACCACGTTGTTATGGACTGGTTTAGTAGGTACTGCCATCAGTACGGTTTTAGTGTTTTTTTATTTAGATGATGTAGCACGTATCTTAGTTGAGTATGAGTGGGTGGATTGGCTTATCTTAGCCTCTACAGGCGTCTTTGGTACCTTAGGTCATTGGTTACAGATAAAGGCCTATCAAAACGCGCCTGCGTCGCTTTTAGCGCCTTTTGTATACTTACAAATAGTGGCAGCAACATCCATTGCTTGGGTGATTTGGAAGCAGTTCCCTGACGCGCTCAGTTGGCTGGGTATTGCTATAGTGATTGGTAGCGGTGTGATCGCTTCAATGATCGAATGGCGCCATAATCAAAGCACTAAACGACTGCTACAACAGGCACTTCATGAGGCGTAATTAGGCCGCAATTAAAAGGTTACGTAAAAAACGTGCGGCCTCGGCGATTTCACCACTGCAGAGACCAATAGGGCCGACTTGGTTAAGCGCTAATAAATCCGCTGCGGCACCATGTAGCCAAACACCCCCTTCAACGGCCTCATCAGCTGCTATGCTTTGTGCCAAGAGACTAATAATCATGCCGCTTAAAACATCTCCGCTGCCTGCTGTGGCTAAGCCAGGGTTGCCGCTTTGGTTAATGGTTAATTCAGCATCGGGGGCGGCTACGACAGTTTGGTAGCCTTTTAAAACGACTCGGCTATAGTATTTTTCGGCTAGTTCAAGGGCCGCTTCCTCTCTGTCGGCCATTATCTCTTCGGTGCTACATTCTAATAAGCGTGCAGCCTCAGTAGGGTGGGGTGTGATAATGGCTGGTGTTAATCGACTAGCTAGGTACTCAATGAGCTCTGGCGATTGACTAAGAATGTTCAAGGCATCGGCATCAAGCAATAAGGGCTCTTGAGCAACTTGCTGCAATATGGTTTTTAAAGTGTCATAGGCGGTTTGTGACTGACCCATACCGCAGCCCACAGCCCAATGAGTAATATCTTCACGAGTCAGTAGCTTGTCTGCTGTAGTCAGCATTAACTCGGGCCTATCAGTAATATAAGGTACAGGCAAGCTGTTTTGACAAAAACCAAGCCACACCTTACCGCAACCTGTCATTAGGGCAGCCTCACCCGCTAGCACGATAGCGCCACTCATACCACTTGTACTACCAACGACGGCCACTGTACCAAAAGTGCCCTTGTTACTGTCTAAGCTACGCTCTTGCAGTAGCGCTGGGAAGTTCTGATGACAGTGGTTTAACCACTCCTCTATAAGGTTGTCACTTATTTCAAAGTTTGTCATCGAATCATCTCCTAAAATATTGATTACATAGCCCTAACGCCCGGACCCTCTAAACGACTACGACCACCGCTCATGGGAATGACTTGAATCTGGGTGCTGATTCTTTCTTTTAAGGCGGCAACGTGAGAAATAATACCAATAGTTTTACCGCTTCGGTGCAAGTTAGCAAGCGAGCTTAGCGCAATATCTAGACTGTCTTCATCTAGGGTACCAAAACCCTCGTCTAAAAACAGTGATTCTAGGCGCATATTACCCGCCACCATCTGTGATAAGCCGAGGGCTAAGGCTAAGCTTACGATAAAGCTTTCACCACCAGAAAGGTTTTTAACAGAGCGTAACTCTGCTCCTTGATAATGGTCTTCAACAAAGAGGTCGAGCTTACTACCTAGTTCAGGATTAATGCGCAGTGAGTAGCGATCATTCATCTGAGCTAGTTGTGCATTGGCATAATGCAACACTAACTCAAAGCTTAGACTTTGAGCAAAGTTACGATACTTCTTGCCATCGGCAGAGCCAATTAACTCATGTAATAAGCGCCAACGTTGCGTTTCCTTTTCTTGGGCATCGATAAGCTTTTGTTGCTCAGCAATACGGGCTTGGGCTTGGCGATGATTATCAAGCCTTTCACTGGCACGACCCTTCGCTTCGTTAAGGGTAGCTTTTTGAGCTTCTAACGAATCGTATTCTGCTTGGCAGAGCTCGCGCTTTTGAGGTGGTTCAGGGTGTTGTGCTGCCAGTTGCTTTAGGGTGTTATTAGCTTGTTGTAGTCGCTCTTTGAGGCTGTTTTTACGCTCACTTAAACTGCGTTGTTGCTGGTCTAAACTTAGGCGCTCATTTTCATCCATACAGGCTTTTAAGAAGCTTTCCTCACTATCAAATTGCTGTTGCTGTAACTGCTCTTTGAATTGAGGTTCCAAGTTACTCAGTCTTAGTTTAATTTGCTCAGAGTTTTCTTTTAAATGAGCAATACGCTGCTCTAGCTTGGTGTAATCGTTTAGAGTGGTTTGTCGTGTTGTAGCTTTTTGCTTTGCAATTACTTCGAGCTGTTGGTGTAAAGCTTGGAGTTTGGCCTCTTCTTCATTGGGGTTTTTATTTCCAAACAGCTCTTGCCTAGTCGTCTTAAACTGCTCAACTTTGTTTTTTATACCTTTGATGGATTCTTGGAGCTGCTTAGCATCCTCTTCGCTTGTAGTAAGTAGTTCGTTATTGTTTTTTATACCAACTTTTAAACCCTCGATTTCAACACTAATGCGATTGCTGTAACCTTGGACACGTCGCCTATCGTTTAACTCTTTAGTTAGACGGTTGATTTGCTCCGTGAGTTGGTTTTTCTGTGTAACAAAAAGGGCAGGGGTGATTTGAGCCGTATCTAGAGCCTCTTGTAAATCGCTTGTTGCTTGAATGACATTATTTGTTGTGAATAGCTGCTCAATAAGCTGATGCTTTGACTGAATGCGATTCAATAGGCCTTTGCGTTCCTCGGCAACATTGGTGATTTGTTGCTCAATAGTTCGTAATTCGGCCTCAAGGCCTGCTGTCTTTTGGGCGTTATCATTAAGCTTGAGCATGGAGTCATGCGCGACTTTTTTAGCCACCTCCAAAGCCTCTGTTGCGCTTTCAAGGGGTAGTACCTCAGTATCGGCTAATGGATGCTCTAAAGAGCCACAAAGCGGACACGGTTTGCCATCGACTAATTCAGCACGATGTTGCTCCAACGATTGCATAGTGAGCGAAAGTTTATATTCGGCTTCACGTTGCTTGAGCTTCGCCTCACATAATTCCTTAGCTTGTAAAAGCTGTGCTTTTTGCTGATCAAACTCTGTTATTGATTTTTCTAAAGCAGCTTTGCTTTTGAGATGCTGATCTAATTTTTTATTAAGCCCGTCATAGTCTTCAATAAGTTGACTCAACCTATCGATATCGAGCAGTTGTTGCTTGATATTTTCTATGCCTTGGTTTAGTTGTCTGATCTGGGCGTTGTGGCTAAGAGCAGTTAAATAAGACTCAATATCTTGCGCATCGACTGGCTCTAAATCATAACCACGATTTATAAGACGTTGATGAAGTTGTTTTATAAAAACGCTAAGCCGTTGATAACGGATTTGGTCCTGATTAAGCTTAGTTGACGTGTTTTCGATTTGCTGCTGAGCTCTTTTCAAGCGCTGTAATTCTTCTTGTTGCGAAGTATTTGCTTGATTAATATCGTTGTCTAATTGGCGCACCTCATTAAAAAGCTTTCTTTGCTCCTCTAAATGTTGGCGTTGTTTTTGCTCATCATTTTCAGCTTTAAGGCACTCTGCTACTGCCGTATCACGTGCTGTAGCTGCAAGGCTTAATTGCGGTTTTAAGTCGACTAAACTCTTTTGATGATCATTTAGGGTGTCACGTAATGAGTTAAGTCTAGTGTGGTCCTTAATTAATGGCAGGGTTTTGTTGGCTAGGGTAAGTGCCTGAGCCAGCGGCTCAAACTCTTCATTATCTCTGAGGCATTGTGCGAGGTCGACATCTACCTTTTCTTTGAGGTCTTGTGTTTTGAGCAGTTCGTCCCACCAATCTAGCAATTTTTTATATTTTGTTTGCTCAGTATTAATGGTTGTGAGTTTATTTTCTAACTCATTTAAGTCATTTTTTAACGACTCAACCACATCTGATTCTAAGAGATTGATTTCATCTAAGGAGTCCGTGAGTGCAGCAAGCTTTTTTTCTTCTTGGGTTTTTATTTGATGCACCTTAATAGAGATATCACTATAAATCTGGGTGCCTGTAATTTGCTCCAAGATGGGTGAACGTTCTTCCTCTTTAGCATTTAAGAAATCAGCAAAACGGCCTTGAGCCAATAGCATGGTACGAGTAAAACGGTCAAAATCTAAGCCCGTAATATCTGCTGTCATCTGATTGATTTCGGCAATACGACTTGAAAGTAATTTGCCTGTATTAACATCGAATAACTCGCGCTTTACTTGCTGTAAATTACCATCGACTTTGCCGTGTGCACGACGTTGACTCCAATGGGCGTTATAGATGCCATCAGTTGTTTGGAATTTTAATTCAGCAAAGCATTCGGCGTGCTGACGCGACATAATCTCATTTTGAGATTGGCTAATCACATCAAGTCTTGG
>JAAZGT010000190.1 GCA_012511095.1 Alcaligenaceae bacterium | reverse complement strand
GCCCCTCAGCGATGGTCATTTGCGCTGGTAAATCCAAATGCAACTCCACCAACACGAAGTCCCCTGCTTTACGCGTTTTTAAATCGTGGAAATCAACCAAACCTGGAGTTTCGCGAATGGCATTACAAATTTTATCGAGCGTTTCTTTATCGACGGAGCGATCTGCTAGGTCCATTAAGGCATTCCAACCCATTTTTAAACCCATAAAGGCAATCATCGCGCCAACAATTAATGAGGCGACAAGATCAGCATAATTAACACCAAAGAAATGGGCTGCCAAACCAATGGCTACCACCACCGAAGAAACAGCATCAGAGCGAGCATGAACAGCATTAGCCATAATCAGCGTAGAATCAACGCGTTTAGCCTCACTAGCCATATAGCGGAATAGCAACTCCTTAAAGACAATAGCAACGATAGCAATCACAAAGGCGAGACCCGCATTAATTTCAATGACCTCTGAGCTTTGAAGACGCTTCACACTGGTCATGATAATTTCGCTACCCACACTCACTAATAGCACAGCAATAATTAATACCGCAATCGTTTCAAAACGGAAATGACCATGTGGATGGTTGGCATCGGGTTTTTGTTTTGAAAAGCGATTAGCAATCAAAACCACAAAATCCGACACGAGATCAGACAAACTATGAAGTGCGTCTGCAACCAAAGAGTACGAGCTAGTTATTAAACCAAAGACGATTTGTAACACGCTTAATACTATATTAACCAAGATACTGACATAGGTAGTCCTCGTCGCCGCCCTGATCCTTTCTCTAACACCGACACTAGACTTATTTGGCATAGAATTAAAATCCTAATATAAATTGAGACAATGAATCACAGTGCCTATTAAACTGAAACACTGTGTTTAGTTCACCTATTGTAGCTAATAATTAACTAAGCGCCCAAAACGTTTATAAGAATTAATCTCATTCTCAACTATTCGCGCGCGCTTTTTAAAAGAAGATACTTATTATTTACACCTTTTTTATAACGATCTGTCATATCATTCAAGTTAAAATAGCGTTTAAACAATTAATAAGTTATATTTACTTAAAATAAAAATAATTATCATCAAAAAAGCAGTAAGACATAGCTAACATTGGTACCACTCGTTAGCTAGGGGATGGAGGCAATGACCAAACTAAAATTTTCTCTAGAAAACAAAACCTCGGAAACTCTGTTGTTGACGCTTTATGCGCGCGCCCTTGAATCACAAAAAACCAACCCCCTCCTTAATGACAGCCATGCCGTTCAATTAGTTGAGCAAATTGATTTCGATTTCTCTATCTTCGATAATATCCCAACAACCAGCGCCGGTATTGCCCTGCGTAGTATTCACTTTGACCAAGTAACCAGCGACTTTATACAAGCTAATGAGCAGCCCATTGTCGTTGTGGTTGGTTGCGGCTTAAATACGCGCAAACAGCGTTTAGGCGACATTGGGGATAAAGCTATTTTTTACCAATTAGATCTCATCTCTGTGATTAAATTAAGGAAAAAACTACTACCAGCAGATAAAAATGAGCATTACATTGGGCGTTGCTTGCTCGATGAGGGCTGGAAAGATGAGCTTTTAAAAAAACACCCTGCGGGTAATTTCATCTTTATCATCGAGGGTGTGCTGATGTATTTTGACGCCACTGATAATCGCCATTTTTTTAATCAAATCGCCGAGCGTTTCGATGGTGCAGAGCTACATTTTGATATGCTCAACGAGTGGATGAGTCGAAATACAGCCATGCATGAGGGCGTAAACAAAACTGATGCTACCTTTAAATTTGGCTTAAACGACGAGCATCAATTAGCCAACTGGGTTGATGGTTTAGTCCATGAAAAAACTTGGTTAATCGCTGATAATCCAGATTGGTATCGTATGGGTCTACCTTTTGTCAGCGCTTACCTATTTAACTATACAATACAAACCGCCGTTAAATTTCTGAAATTTAAAATCAAAAACCGTCAAAAACAGTTGGAGTTTTTTTAGTGAAAGCAGTACTTTTGAGCTT
>JAAZGT010000189.1 GCA_012511095.1 Alcaligenaceae bacterium | reverse complement strand
TCCTTTTCCTCTTCACTAAATTGGCAATGGGCGTACAGCGTGCCAGTAGCAGGTCTCCTAAAACGAATATTCGCTTCCTGATCCCAGACAATAATATCTAAGCCCAAACTTAACGTTAGCATTAAAGGATGTGGTCCATCCGTGACTCCAAACAAAGAGCCTCCATAAATTGTTCCTAGGGCATTACGGGTACGCCAACTTAAGGGCAGGCGTACCACCATGGTGGATAAATCAGGTGTGACTTTAATCACCCGACCACCCATGCTCCTAAAGCCAGGATGGAGGTTAAATAATAACTTCACGATCCGTGCTCGCCATTTTGGAGACAATTTAAATAACCAGTCTGTTCTCATAAATTTACAGTATTTAATTAGGCTGTGAGAGCGTATTTAAAGGCTCACACAGCTTTTTCATAGGCCTTAAGCTTTTTACAAAGCCTCAAATATGCCCGCGGCACCCATACCGGTACCAATACACATGGTCACCATGCCGTACTTGCCACCAGTGCGTCTTAAGCCATGTAAGACGGTAGCCGTGCGAATGGCGCCAGTGGCACCCAAGGGGTGACCTAAGGCGATTGCCCCACCTAAGGGATTGACTTTGCTAGGGTCTAAATCAAGATCTCGACTCACCGCTAAGGCTTGGGCCGCAAAGGCCTCATTTAATTCAATCCAATCGAGTTGGTCCTGAGTCATGCCAGCTTGCGCCAACGCTTTGGGAATAGCGGCAACTGGACCTATACCCATCACCTCGGGTGGGACACCGGCAACGGCATAACTAACAAAGCGACCAATTGGTTCTAAATTGTATTGTTTGAGAATTTTCTCAGAAACCAGTAATACAGCGGCTGCACCATCTGACATTTGAGAGCTATTACCCGCGGTGACAGAGCCACGTGCTGAGAAAACAGGGCGTAGACGAGCTAAGCCTTCGATGCTGCTATCAGCACGGGGGCCTTCATCCGCTGTCACTAAGCGTTTTATCTGTTGTACTTCGGGTTGCGTTGTCACTGAGCCATCTTGTAAGGCAGGGCGATAAGATACCGTTTCAAAAGGCGTGATTTCTGCTTCAAAGTGCCCAGCTTCTTGAGCGGCTAAGGCACGTCGGTGCGATTCCATCGCAAAGGCATCTTGATCTTCACGACTGACATTCCAACGTTCAGCGACTTTTTCTGCTGTTAAACCCATACCATAAGCAATGCCTACATGCTCGTTATTGCTGAAAATGGCAGGGTTGATGGCGACCTTATTGCCCATCATTTGGTGCATCATGCTCATGGACTCGGCACCCGCTGCAATCATCACATCCGCTTCACCGAGACGAATCTTAGCTGCGGCATCGGCCACCGCTTGCACCCCAGAGGAACAAAAGCGGTTAATGGTTATACCAGGCACTGTATCGGGTAGACCTGCGAGCAAAACCGCCATGCGTGCCATATTCATTCCTTGTTCTGCTTCGGGCATGGCACAACCCACAATGACATCGTTAATTAAGGCGGGATCAATCTCAGGGGCTTGAGCCATCACAGCTTGAATTGCGCCTACTAATAAATCATCGGGGCGCGTTGTGTTAAATGCGCCGCCTTTTTTACCCACAGGTAAACGCGTAGCCGCAACAATATATGCATCTTGTATTTGTTTAGTCATAACTACCTCTTAATTCCTTAGTGGTTTACCTGTTTTTAATGTGTGTTGAATACGAGCGAGCGTTTCGGGTGTGCGTAATAATTTCACAAATTCATGTCGCTCAACGGCTAAGAGCCATTCCTCATCAACTTTAGAACCACCGTCAATATCACCTCCACATAAGGCCACGGCAGCAGCGTGTGCTACCTTATAATCGTGTTCAGAAATCATGCCACCTTCGAGCATATTCACGAGCATCATGTCGAAGTTTGCAATACCGGCGCGACCAGCCACTGTCACTTGAGTTGGTACCGCTGGCGGGGTATAGCCCATATCGGCCATAGCGCGTGCTTGTTTTAATGCGGTGTAGAGCAACTCAGCGGGATTAAATATAATTTTGTCGTGTGCTTTGGCAAAACCAAACTCTTGGGCTTGCATAGCACTCTTAGCGACTTCAGCCATGGCAATTTGTTTGAATGGCTTGACTAAAAATGGAAATACCTCCATCGGCGCTTCTGTTTTAGCCGCTAATCGGGCAGCGCGTATGGCGAAATCCTTACTACCACCACCTGCCGGAATTAAACCCACACCCGCCTCAACTAAGCCGATATAACTTTCTAAAGCCATGACACGGCTATCAGCATGCATCAAAAACTCACAACCGCCGCCAAGAGCTAAGCCCTCAACCGCTGCTACAGTAGGAATCTGTGCATAACGTAGAGCTAGCGAGGTCTCTTGGAAACGAGCTACCTCAGTCTCTAAGCTGACGAAGTCACCTTGAGCTACAGCCTCAGCTACTTGTTGTAGGTTGGCACCCACCGCAAATGGCGCTTCATGCCATAAGACGAGCGCATCAAATAATTCCTCAGCTTTAGCCACAGCCTCTAAAATGCCGACTAAGACCTCATTGCCAATGGCATGCATCTTAGACTGAATGGATAAAATACCAATGCCTTTATCCACTGTAGGTAAACGCCATAAACGGACGCCTGGGTTTTCCCAAATGGTTTCTTGCTCTGGACCTGTTCGACCCTCGCCAAATACTTGTTCAGCAAAAATTTGACGTTCATAAACTGGTAGCTTTGAGCGTGTTTGTAAAGCGTTCTCTTTGGCTGAATAAGAGCCATCGATTGCGTGTACACCGTCACGATTGGTTTCTAAGACCCATTCCGGTAGTGTCGTGTCGGACATTGCTTTACCAGCTTCAATATCCTCTTTAATGGCTTGGGCGATGGTTTGCCATCCTGCTTCTTGCCATTGCTCTAGTGGTCCTTGAGCCCAACCAAAGCCCCAACGCATCGCCAGATCTAAGTCGCGCGCATTATGTGCAATGTCCTTAAGGTGCGAGGCACTGTAGTGGAAGGTATCTCTTAATACTGACCACAGAAATTGTGCTTGTGGGTGCTCACTTTGGCGCAAAGCTAAAAGTCGAGCCTGAGGATCTTTTTGTTTGAGAATGGCAACCACTTCCTCGTCAGCTTTGCCTTGGCTAGGCACATAATCTTGTTGTTGTAAATCAAGTACCTGAATCTCTTTACCGACGCGTTTATAAAAACCTGCGCGTGTTTTTTGACCCAAAGCACCTTTTTCTATTAAGCTTTTTAGCCATACTGGCGACTCAAAATGCGCATGCCAAGGATCCTCAGTGGCATTTTCTTTAAGTGTATTAATGACATGGGCTAAGGTATCTAAACCCACTAAGTCAGCAGTTCTATAAGTAGCGCTACGAGGGCGGTTAATGAGTGTGCCGGTAATGGCATCCACCTCATCAAAGCCTAAGCCTAAGCGCTCGGTGTGGTACATGGCCGCTAAGATTGAAAATACGCCGATACGATTGGCGATAAAGTTAGGTGTGTCAAAGGTGCGTACAACGCCTTTTCCTAATGTGCTAGTTAACCAAGTCTCTAGCTGATCCAGTACCTCTGATGAGGTGTATTTGCTCGGGATTAGCTCAACTAACTTCATATAGCGTGGTGGATTAAAGAAGTGCACACCGCAGAAACGCTCGCGAAGAGTAGCAGGTAACTCCTCGGCTAGAGCATTAATAGATAAGCCCGAGGTATTAGAAACAAAGAGGCTGTTGTCACCTAAAGCGGGAGCGATTTTGGCATAAAGATCGTGCTTCCAATCCATACGCTCAGCGATGGCTTCAATGACAATTTCACACTCAGCTAAGAGATCGAGGTGTTGTTCGTAATTAACGGGCTGGATTTGCTTAGCTACTTCTTTGCTTGCTAAGGGGGCAGGATCAATCCGGCTAAGATTCTTTAAGGCGCCTGCACTGATGGCATTAGGGTTTTTAGGGTCAGTAGCCAAATCGTACAATAAAACAGACATCCCAGCATTGGCTAAATGGGCGGCGATTTGGGAACCCATGACGCCAGCGCCCAATACCGCGACACGTGTAACTTTAAATTTAGTCAAAATATAATCCTTAATTAATTGTTTTGTCGTGTCCACTCCCAGAGCGGAGAGTAGAGTGCTCTGAGAGTGGCAGGTGGTGTTTAGAAACGATAAGATAATTGCACGCCAAACAGGTGACCTCGTCCACTGTACTCTCCGTGGACAATGCCTCGCGTTGCTGCAAGGTCTCGGTTATTAATTTTGGCTTTCTTAATATGCAAATAGGTATAACCGACATCCACTGCAAGGTTTTTGCGCTTGTATTGCACACCGGTTGATAACCAGAGACGGTTATTATCTGGTAAGGCGGTAGGGCGGTCAGCATCGCTCGCAATCGGGGCTTTATCGGTGGCTATACCTGCTTTCCAAGTCCACGAATCATTGATTTTGTATTGCGCACCCACGGCAAATCGCCAAGTATCTCTAAATTTGAGGGGTAGACTATTGCTAGGACCGCCGGCGTTTTTAATGACTAATTCAGGGATGCTACTCCAGCCGGTCCATGCGATATCACCTAAGAGTAACCAACGTGGTGTTAGCTGATGTGAAATACTAAATACCGCTGTATCGGGTAATTCAATGGTGGTGCTGGCTTTATAGTTAGCCACTTTATTGCCGTTGTAATTAACGTCGGTATGACCCGAGGCTTTATGTTTAATTCGCGAGCGATAAATTAAACCGAGACGGGTTGACTCTGTTGGTTGAAATACAGTACCGATGTTCCATGAGAGCGCAGTATCTTTCATTTTTACTTCAGCGTCACCTGGCAAGAAAGTACCTTGCATCAGCGGATGAGGGTGCGGAATTAATGTGCCCAAACGATACTCTGCAGAAATACGTTGAATATTTAGACCTGCACCAACAGACCAATTTGGGCTAACGCGATAGGCAATTGAAGGGTTAATATTAATGGTGCGAATATCAAAATCTCTGGAGTGATAGTTACCGATCCAGTTATTGTCGCGATATGAGGTTTTTAAACCAAAGGGCGCACCAACACTTAGTCCAAGAAATAAATCGTCTGTTGCTTGATAAGTGATGTGAAAATTAGGCAAGAAGCCTAAATTACCGGCATCGCCGCCCGAGCCACCACCCACAACTGGTCTACCACTATTTAATGCTAAAGGACCGGTACTTTGACCGCTGTCTTTGAATTTAAATGACGGACGTACCAAGGAAAAACCGCCCGAGATATTAAGACCGGGTAGGTAAGTCATTGAAGCTGGGTTAAAAAATGCGGCACTGGCGTTTTCGGCGACGACAGCAGAACCAGCATAGGCATTACCGATACCACTAGCGTTTTGTTCCAGTAATTTAAAGCCGGAAGCTGAGGCAGTGCTGATTAAGGCACCGTTTAATAGCATAAATGCTAGGGTGTTTTTTTCAATTTATGTTTCATAGTTTGTCTCCTGATTTTATTTTTTAGGTAATTAACCTAAGCTTTGGTCGGGGATATTTGTATCCCTCTTTTAAATAAAGGGCCGCCTGTAAATGGTGCGTAACCGGTACCGAAAATCATGCCGGCGTCCACCAAATCAGCGTCTGCAACAACACCTTGATCTAACTGGCGTTTAGCCGCTGATGCTAAGGTATCTGCAAGCTTTTGTGCTGAGTCGGCAGCAATCATTTCTCCTTTGGGTTTAACGGCTTTACCTCCTTTCCATTGATAAAAACCCTCGCCTGATTTACGGCCTAATTTATTGGCTTTGATTTTTTCTTCTAAACAATGCGGTGTAATCGCATCAGCCACTAACTCTTGGCCGACTGCCATCGCAACATCTAGGCCCACCATATCCACTAACTCAATCGGTCCAACGGGCATACCATAAGCCTGCATTGCCTTATCGATACCGACCGGTGAATGACCTTGATCCACCAGATGCATCGCCTCCAACATATAAGGCGTTAGTGCTGCATTGACTAAGAAACCAGGGACACTTTTAACGACTAGGGGAAGTTTATTAATTTGACCCACAAAACAACG
>JAAZGT010000188.1 GCA_012511095.1 Alcaligenaceae bacterium | reverse complement strand
ATTGAGTATCTATTTATGGCCATCATTGGTGGATTTACTAGTCTTTGGGGGGCGATTTTTGGTGCAGCAATGATTTTAGTGCTGCGCGATCAAATTCAAAATATTGCCCCTAAATTAATTGGTAGCAACGTTAACGTCGAAATGGTGTTTTTTGGCATCATGATGGTTCTGATCCTACAATATGCGCGCGATGGATTAATTCCATTAGTGGTGCATTGGTTTAGACGTTTTAAAGATGCACGTAAAGCAGATCTTAAAAGCGCTAGCACGCACCTAGCTTATGGTGTGGAACGTCTGCGTTTAGATGCGCCGTCAGAGCCGTTAGCTCCTAGAAAAAATAAAAAGTCTGTAGCGATTGCAGCGGAAGAAGCTATCTTACAAGTACAAAAAGTGCGTAAGGAGTTTGGTGGTTTAGTCGCTGTTAACGATATTAGCTTCGAGATTAAGCCTGCTGAAATTATGGGCTTAATCGGTCCTAATGGTGCGGGTAAAAGTACGACCTTCAATCTCCTCACAGGGGTGTTAAATCTTACATCGGGCAAGGTGCTGTTCCAAGGCCAAGATATTTCGAATTGGCCTGCTCATCGTATTGCCGCCTTAGGTGTAGCACGTACTTTCCAACACGTACAATTATTACCAGATATTAGCGTGGTTGAAAATGTCGCTCTTGGCGCACATTTGCGAGCGAGTAGTGGTGCTATACGCGGTGCGCTGCATTTAGAAAGTGACTCCGAACATCAGCTTTTAGATGAGGCGATGAAGCAACTCAAACGTGTTGGTCTTGAGGAGTGTGCATTATTACCTGCGGGTGGCCTATCTTTAGGTCAACAGCGTATTGTTGAGATTGCTCGTGCCTTATGTTTAGACCCGAGTTTATTATTACTTGATGAGCCTGCAGCGGGTCTACGCTATAAAGAAAAAGAGGAATTAGCGACGGTCTTGCGTGCTTTACGCGATGAGGGTATGAGTATTCTACTGGTTGAGCATGATATGGATTTTGTCATGCGTTTAACTAACCACTTAGTGGTGATGGACTTTGGTACAAAGATTGCCGAAGGCACACCTGCTGATGTGCAGACGAATCCTGCGGTATTAGAAGCTTATCTAGGAGGTGTAGCAGATGAGTAACAATCAAGAAATCTTATTAGATGCTCAAAATATCTCCGTTTATTACGGTCAAGTTCAAGCAGTTGACGAAGTCAGTATCTCGATTCGTCCGAGTCAGATTGTGACTGTCATTGGTGTTAATGGTGCAGGAAAAAGTAGTTTCATGAATGCGATTATGGGCAATTTACCTGCTAATGGTCGTAGCACTGGCACCGTACTTTATTTAGGTGATGATATTTCATCCTTGGGTGTGGAGCGCCGTGTTGCACGAGGTTTAAGCCTAGTACCTGAGACCCGTGAGTTATTTAACTCAATGACAGTAGAAGATAATCTGATTCTAGGTGCTTTTAGATTCCGTGGCGATAAAGACGGTGAGCGTCAGTATAAGCTCAAAGATATTTATGAGCTATTTCCACGCTTAAAAGAGCGTCGTAAGCAATATGCTGGTACTTTATCGGGTGGTGAGCGTCAAATGCTGGCTTTAGGCCGTGCTTTGATGACTAACCCAAGTCTTTTGTTATTAGATGAGCCGAGTCTAGGTTTAGCGCCGTTAATTGTGCGTGAGATCTTCCAGATCATTCAGTACCTAAGAGATGAGGGCGCCTCCATCTTATTGGTGGAGCAAAATGCCCGTGCCGCTTTACAAATTGCGGACTATGCTTATGTATTAGAAATGGGTCGTTTAAATCTGAGTGGCCCAGCTTCCGAGTTGCTTAACCACCCAGGTGTGATTGAAAGCTATTTGGGCTTAGGCAGTCATAAAGCATCTGCATAAATCAAAAGAGGGTGAGATTTAACATATTCATCCTCTTTTTATTTGAAGCTTAAAGTGCTTTTAAGGCTAACATGTAATTCGCAATATTAAAGTAAATCAATACCCCCATGGCATCACAATACCGTTAATACGGTTTTATTTATTAACTATGGGAAAAGCGAGCAAGTCGTAGCGTACAATGTATCGCCATTCATGCTCTCATTTATCATCGTATTAAGTTTGGCGAGGGTGAGTACATTTCGCTATATTTAAGTCCTCAGCTAGACTAATCTAAGCTAAGGTCATCATATAACCAATGGTGCCTTATAACCAAGTTTTCATCTATAAGCCATTAGTACCTTTAAATAAAATAGCCCGTCAATAAAATCGACGGGCTTAAGTTACTTATTTAGCGCCAATTAACTCTGGTAATCCTAGAGATATCATTGGTACATAAGTAATAATTAACAAGAAAGCTAATAAAATTAATAACCAAGGCATTGCTGCTTTAATTGTTCTGGTAATTGGCAAACCAGTCACGGCCGAGGTCACAAATAAATTTAGACCCACAGGTGGCGTGATTAGACCAATTTCCATATTGACCACCATGATGATACCGAAGTGAATCGGGTCAATGCCTAACTCAACCGCAATAGGGAAGAAGATAGGCGCCATAATTAAAATAATGGCTGAGGGCTCCATGAAGTTACCGGCAACGAGTAACACCAAGTTAACTACAATGAGGAACATCCATGGCTCTAGGCCAAGGCTTAGTACCCATTGAGAAATTAACTGTGGAATTTGCTCTGTGGTTAGTACATGGGCAAATAGCATGGCGTTAGCAATAATAAACATTAGCATAACAGTCATGCGACCTGAGTCTAACATCACCTTAGGCAGGTCTTTAATGCCCATATCTTTATACACAAAAAGGGCAATAAAGGCCGAGTAAACTGCAGCTACAGCGGCGGCTTCGGTTGGAGTATACATACCGGAGTAAATACCACCTAAGATAATTACCATCAGCAATAGACCCCAAAGGGATTTTCTTAGAGCACTGAACCACTGGCGGAAAGTAGCACGTGGTTGTGCTGGTAGCTTTTTAACACGTGCAACAATATAAATGGCAGTCATTAAAGCGGCACCAAGTAATAAACCAGGTACCACACCAGCAATAAACATCTTACCTACTGATTGCTCTGTAGCGGCGGCATATACAACCATCACAATCGATGGTGGAATTAAAATACCTAAGGTACCTGCGTTACAAACAATACCTGCACCAAACTCAAGTGGGTAGCCAGAACGCACCATACCGGTAATGGCAATAGAACCAACCGCAGCAACCGTGGCAGGGCTTGAGCCCGAAAGCGCAGCAAAAAGCATACAAGCGAGTACTGAACCAATGGCTAAACCACCACGTACATGACCCACACAAGCGTTAGCAAAGTCGATTAAACGTCTTGCCACACCGCCCGTGGTCATAAAGGCCCCAGCAACCAAGAAGAAAGGAATGGCTAATAAAGTATAGTGCTCTGATGTTTCGAACATCTTAATGACGAGGCCACGAACTGAGTCCGGGCTAAAGAACATAATCGTCACGGCACTTGAAAGACCCAAGGAAATAGCAATCGGTACACCGATAAGCATCAAACCAAATAATAAAGTAAATAAAACGAGAATCGTCATTATTTGGCCTCCGCGTTATTGTTATTTATATTGTCAAGGTCATCTTTAGATGAAAGCTCTTTAACCGCATCTTTAGCTTCGTCAGCCAAGCCTAAACTATCTTGTTCGCCTTTAATCAAGCGATAACCAATTTCTAAGTAGCGAAAAATAAATAATGCAAAACCAATAGGCACAATAATAGTCACATGCCAACGAGCGACACCAAAACGATCTAAACCATTAGTCAATGTGCCGTATTTATAGAAGGTATAAACCCACTCAAGACTGGCTTCAAACATAATGCCACCATAAATTAAGCAGGCAGTTAAACCGATAAAAGCAAAAATACGACGGGTACGACTACGGAAGGTATTGATTAAGGCATCAACACCAATATGACCACCAATGCGGACACCATAAGACATACAGAAGAAAATTAGCCATGCAAAACATACGGCTGTGAATTCATTAGCCCAGTTTAAAGCAGCGGCAGAATCCATAATAAAATCGCCGACACTGTCAAAGAAATCGCCGGCTGCAGAATCCATGAACATTTCTCCAAGGCTATAAAAGGGCACATAGAGGTTATTGAGCATGGTGTATATAAAAGTGACCAAGGTCATTGCAGAGAGGATAAAAACAATCAAAAACTTTTCAGTTTTCTGCCACAGTTTATCCATCATGCGGTAGGTATTCATAAACATAAAGTTTTCCTTTACCTAAAGTACGCAAAACGAGTGAAGTTTCATGGTGATAACTTCTAAATATTTTATTTTTATAAGATAAAAATGCCCCCTGAGAGTTTTAAGGCTTAGGGGGCGTTACATACCACAGAGTGAAATGTATTAATTAGTTTTCGTTAGCATCTACAGCTGCTTGAATTAAATCCGCACCGATTTCATCTTCAAACTTTTTCCAAACCGGTAGAACCGCTTTACGCCATTGTTCGCGCTCTTCTGGAGTTAAGTAGATAATTTCAGTCGTACCAGCATCAAGAATTTTCTGTTTATCGTTATCGTTAAGCTCTTTAGCTAACTTGTTAACCTCAACAGTTACCTCTGCCATAACCTCTTCGAGAGTCTTACGAATATCAGCATCTAGACCATTCCAGAAGGTAGAATTGGTGATGACCATGTAGTCAATAATGCCGTGGTTAGATTCAGTAATGTATTTCTGAACCTCGTGCATTTTTTGAGAGTAAATATTTGAGTATGGGTTTTCGGCACCGTTAACTACACCAGTTTGTAGTGACTGATACACTTCAGAGAAGGCAATCTTACGTGGGTTAGCACGTAGGGCTTTAAACTGCTCCTCAAGCACATTAGAGGCTTGTACACGGAATCTTAGGCCACGGGCATCGCGAGGTACACGTAATGGTGTGTTAGCAGATAACTGCTTCATACCATTGTGCCAATAAGCTAAGCCAGTGATGTTTTTGTCTTCCATACTTTTTAGTAGCCCTTGGCCAGCTTCACTTTGTTGGAAGCGGTCAACTACCTCTAAGTCGTTAAAGATAAATGGTAGGTCAAAAACTTGGATTTTTTTCTGGAAATGTTCGAACTTAGCTAAAGATGGTGCTAATAAATGTACGTCACCAGAAAGGAGGGCATCCATTTCTTGGCCGTCACCGTAAAGTGACGAGTTATGATAGACCTCAACGCGTACCTTATCACCTAAACGCTCTTCAGCTTTTTCTTTAAATAAAATAGCTCCTTGACCTTTAGGTGTGGTTTCAGCAACAACGTGAGAAAACTTAATAACCACAGGTGATTGTGCTTGAGCTGTGCCAATAAAACCAGCAACAGATAAAGCGAGGGGTAATGCAAGTGCTTTGAATGTTTTTTTCATAACTCCGAACTCCATACTTGGATAAATTTAAAGCCGTAAATTTAGCAGATAATTAAGGATCGATATTTACGGCTTGAGCTGTCAATCAATATTAACTGATTATGCCATGCTAGTAAAAGGTTTTTGCTACACTACAGACATACCCTGATTTAACTCAATTTATTTATGGGATGTCACAATTTATAACCTAATACTTATTTTGACCATTTCGTTTTATTCAAGGGTGCCTTTGTTTTTGTTTAAGACAAGTAAATAAGTGGTTATTTATTGTATTTAATGAGTTTGTGGCAAAAATGTTGCAAAAAAACACATTAAATATGAGTTTTATATTTAGGTGTTGACAGTATGTAATTTCTCCCATATAATCTTTTTCTTAGGTT
>JAAZGT010000187.1 GCA_012511095.1 Alcaligenaceae bacterium | reverse complement strand
CAATCGACTTCCAAGCACGTTATATTAAAGACTTGCTTGAATTGTCTGATTACCCGAGCTTTCCAGTAGAAGAGCAAGCCGAGTTATTTAAAAAATGGCTTAAAGATAAACAGGCCGATATCATGGGTTTCAGAAATAAGACTTATCAGTCGACTGTGACTGGAACCATGGCAGCTAAGTTACCAAGACCTTGGTTAGATATTAAAGATGATACGCTCGAAGGCTTCATGTCCTTAAAGTTCCAAAAGGCTGAGGCAACTGCGCAAGCTGAGATAGCTGAGGCAGAAACAGTTGAGGCCTAAAAGCTGATTAAGTAGCAGATTGCTACGATAAAGCTTTAATGCTTTGTTCTAAACAAGATTTTAAAGTCCGGAGTTAGTGTGTTTACATTGACTCCGGATTTTTTATGCCTAAAAGTCTAATAAACTGAATCAAAAAGGCCAGAAATTATGCTGTATGGTAAATGGTTTAATCGCGTTTTACCTCGAGCCGTGATCATCAAAGTTGAAAACAACAAAGTGAGCAAGGCACAATGATAATATTAGATGTTGATGCCTTCGCTTTTTGATAAAGGCTGCTTTGAGAATTAAAGGGGAGGTTTAATTGAGTCAACACACAGTCCAACAGTTAAGCATTCGTGTTCTTAGTCAAGATGAGTTAGCAGATGCTGTTGCAATTTGTGCTCAGGCCATGCGTGATAACCCATTACATATAAAAGTATTTGGGCAATCAGAAAAAAAGCGACATCGTCGACTGCGACGTTTCTTTTTTGGTATGCTCGCCTATGTAGAGCGTAAGGGTTGGTTGTATGGCGCCTTCGTCGAGCAACGTCTAGTCGGAGTGCTGGGTATTTTTGCTCCTAAGCATTGCACCCCATCAATCATAGATGGTATACGGCTAGCACGTTATCTGGTATTTTCTAATAGTTTATTTGGGTTGCTGCGCATGGCTATCTGGTTAGGTAGCTGGGCTAAACTAAACCCTCGTACCCCGCATTGGCACTTAGGACCCCTTGCTGTCGATCCGAGCTGGCAGGGTCAGGGCATTGGTCGAGAATTATTGCAGCGCGCGATTGAGCAGGCCGAGAACTCAAAAGAAAATGCACCTCTCTATTTAGAAACCGATAAACTAGAAAATGTTCGCTATTACAAAAAGTTTGGTTTTTATACCATAGACACCCCAATGATTTTGAGTACACAAAGCTGGCTGATGTTTCGATAAACAAGGGGTAACTGTCAGATTAGGTTTGAAGTGCGGTTAGCACCGCTAACCAGAACTTAGCCACTTCATTCTCCGCGAGCTAAATCCTTAAGAGCTCTTTCTTGCCCTCCATGTTGATACCTAGCGCTAAGAATACGGATTTGTTCTTAACCTGTTTGCCGTCTCGTACTTTGAACGTGGTTTTTTTTGTTTGGCGAAATCTATAACACATGTTTTAATAGCAGAATGAGAGTGATATTCGTTATCACTAAAGGAGACGAGTCATGGATTTAATACTCAGTAAATTATGGATTATCGCGGCAATCGCTTCTGTTATT
>JAAZGT010000186.1 GCA_012511095.1 Alcaligenaceae bacterium | reverse complement strand
CGACACCCTTACCTTTGCTGGCATTGGTGTTTATCACCCAAGTCTATTTAAAGGACTTGAGTCAGGACAAAGTGCACGTTTAGCCCCTTTATTGAGAGTCGCGATGATGACCGAGCAAGTAGCTGGTCAACATTACCAAGGCAAATGGGTCGACGTAGGTACCCCAGAGCGTTTAGCAGCGCTAGATAACAAGCTCAACAATTTAAAGAAATAATTAGTACATTAGGAAATTTCATGTTCAGATCATCGAATCGAGCCTTTAAACCTTCAGTTTATGAAACTGGCAGTCGCCGCAAACGCGGTATGCCACGCTGGTTAGTGATTCTTTTTACAGGCGTTATTATCGGCGCCGGTGGTTTTTGGTTTTTACAAACAAACTATGGCCCTACACGCATTAGCGTTGAGGAGTCACAACAATTAAATCAACAAATTTCTACTCTAAACCAAGAGAAATACGCTCTACAGGCACGTAGTGACGAGCTAAGCCAAAACCTACAACAAACAGAAGCTGAAAATAGCCGTTTATTAACACAGTACGAGCAAGATCAACAGCAAATTAGTCGTCTCAAAGATGAGATCGATTTATTAAAACGCGCTCTACCGCAAGATCCTAGTGGCACTCCTGTGGCTTTGCGTCACGCTGAGCTCAACGCCGAATTAGGAAAGCTACGTTATGATTTACTCTTAACTAAAAGGAATGATCAAAGCAACGATCTCAATGTCACCATTGAAACTAATGTTGAGGGTCGTTATCGCAATGGTCGTCTTGGCCGCGCTACACCAGAAGCATTTACTGCCACTGTTGGCAATATGACTCAGCTGCAAGGCGAACTTGAATATGATGAGCCACAACGCACCTTAACTGCGACAGTAGTGACTTTCACAGTTAAAAATAGCGATAACGGTGAGGTTTTAGGTCGCCGTACATTTAACGTTAACTAAAGTCGTTTCAATTGATTTCACAAACTTGCTTAGCGCTTTCTTAAACACCATAATAAGAAATACAAAGGAGTAAGTTTGTGAAAAAAATTCTTGTTGTTGATGATGACCCCGATTTACGCCAGCTCTTAGCTGACTACCTAAATCGCAACGGTTATGACACCCTTTTAGCCCAAGACGCTACTGATTTAGAGCATCGTATTTCTCGCTTTGAGCCTGATTTAGTGATCCTCGATCGTATGATGCCTGGGGGTGATGGCGTTGACGCCTGTCGTCGTTTACGCGCCATCGACGAAGATATTCCAATTATTCTCCTCACCGCCAAAGACGAGACCGTTGACCGTATCATCGGGCTAGAGTCAGGTGCCGACGATTATGTGGGCAAGCCTTTTGACCCTCGTGAGTTATTAGCTCGTATCGAGGCGGTATTACGTCGCAAAGAGGGCCCCTCGGCCCTAACTAAGGATCAGCCCATCAATTTTGGACCATTCACCTTTGATCCACAACGTCGTCAACTTTTTAAAGATAACGAGGTTGTTAAGCTGACTGGTGGTGAAATTAACTTATTAGAGGCTTTGATTATGAGCCCTGGAAAACCACTGAGCCGCGATCGACTCCTGACCTTAGCACGCGACGACGAAGACGGTGAACGCAGTGATCGTGCTATCGATATTGCTATTTTGCGCTTACGTCGAGCCATTGAATCCGATCCTAAAAACCCACGTTGGATTCAAACTGTGTGGGGCATTGGTTACCGATTTTCCCCCTAAACCCTTGGCAATTTACCGCCTATGCAACGTTCTGACAAAAAACGCTCACACCTAAGAAAGTTTTGGCCCTTTTCGCTACGACTGCAAACCTTCTTATTAATCTTATTGACGATCCTGAGCGTGCAAGCGATGAATTTTTACATCGCTCAGGAGTTAAGAGATCGTTATATACAAAATGTGGTGGTTAATCACCTGAGCTCAACCATTCGTTTGCTCCGAGCCTCATTAGCTAACACCCCTACAGAACAACGCAAGTCTTTCGTTAATCAAGCCTCTAGGGGGCAATGGGATCTCATTGAAAGTCGTCGCTTACCTAAGGGAAGCTATTACTCTTGGTCACGAGGTAAGAGACGCCACGAGAGTGGTTCGCTCGAAAATCGCTATCAAGAGTTCTCTCAGCAACCTTTTGGTATGGGCAAAATGATTCGTCGACTCAATAAAGAGTTTAATGACGGCACCCGTATTGCTCTAAGCCGAGGTAGTTCACCAGCGCTTTATATTTCCTTGGTACCAACCGAACAACCTGAGATCCAAAGCAAAAGCAGAGACTGGTTGGTTGTACCCTTAAGTCGTATTGAAGCACCTGATACGGGTCATTTATTCTTTTTATGGTTAACAGTCTCACTGGCTTTATTACTACTCAGCTTATTCTTTAGTTGGTATATTACACGCCCCCTCTCACGTTTAAGCCAAGCCGCGGAGCAAGTAGCCAAAGGTCAAACGGTTTATGTGCAGCCTTCTGGACCACGTGAAACCAAGCACTTAGGACTACAATTCAATAGTATGCTACAAGCTCTAAATGAATCTAAAGAGGTCCAGCGTACACTACTTGCTGGTTTGCCACATGATTTAAAAAGCCCCTTAGCACGCCTTTGGTTGCGTCTAGAAATGACCGAAGACGAAAGCATCAAATCTGGTATGCGCAAAGACTTGCAAGAAATGCAGGCTATTATTAATCAATTTATTAACTATTTACGTGGTTCTGACCCAAGCAGTTATCAATTAAAACGCCTTGATGTCACCCAATGGCTTAATGAGCGTGTTAACTCATGGCAAGAAGCCGGTAAAGACGTACAGCTGCTACAAGTACCAGACAGTGAGTCTTGTACCATTATGGCTGACCAAATCGCACTAGACCGCTTACTAGATAATCTCATTGGTAATGCCTTAAAGCATGGCGAGGAGCCAGTAGAAATTCGTGCAACAGAGCTTCACGACAGTAATGAGCTTTATTTAAGTGTGGCAGATCATGGCAAAGGCATCGCCGCCGAACAGCGTGACGATGCGCTGAGGGCATTTTCACGTCTCGATCAGGCGCGCACAAAAACAGGGAGTGTGGGCTTAGGCTTAGCCCTAGTTGAGGAAATCGTGAACTCCCACCAAGGTCGACTGCAACTCACTGACCACCCATCGGGTGGTTTACAGGTTGATATTTACTTTCCACTGTCATAATTAAGCTTATACAGCCTCCGAATATGGCACAATGAAGTCTATTATCTAAATTTAATTATTCACTATTTATCATCTATGAGTGCATCTAATTCAGACGTACCTGTTTCAAATTTTCTACGCACTATTATCGAAAACGATTTAAGTGCAAATAAATTTCAAAATAAACGTTGGGCTAACAAACCTGGACCTCTATCCGTGCAACAAAACGCACCTAGAGACTCTGCGCGTATCCGTACCCGCTTCCCGCCCGAGCCTAACGGCTATTTACACATTGGTCACGCCAAAAGCATTTGCCTAAACTTCGGTTTAGCGCGTGACTACGGTGGTGAATGTCACCTACGCTTCGACGATACCAATCCCGAAAAAGAGGAGCAAGAGTACGTCGACAGCATTATCGATACGGTTAGATGGTTAGGTTTTAGCTGGGAGTACAACGATGTCGAGCACTTATACTATGCTAGCGACTACTTTCAGTTCTTCTATGAGTTCGCCCTTGCTTTAATCGAAAGTGGCGATGCCTATGTGGATGAGCAAAGTCCTGATGAAATCCGCGAAAACCGCGGTACCCTAACCTCTCCAGGCACTAACTCACCTTGGCGTGATCGTCCAGTTGAGGAGTCTTTATCGCTTTTCAAAGAAATGCGTGAAGGCAAACACCCTAATGGCAGCATGTGTTTACGCGCCAAAGTTGATATGGCATCACCTAATATCAACATGCGTGACCCAGTGATTTACCGTATTCGCCATGAGGAGCACCACCGCACGGGTAATGAGTGGCCAATTTACCCAATGTACACTTACGCCCACCCTCTTGAGGATGCGGTTGAGATGATTACTCATAGTATTTGTACTTTAGAGTTCGAGGATCAGCGTCCGTTTTATGACTGGGTAATTGATAAATTAATTGCTCTTGGCCATTTACCAGAGCAACGTCCACATCAATACGAATTTGCGCGCTTAAATCTAAACCATGTCGTGACCAGTAAGCGTCGTCTCAAGCGTTTAGTTGACGAGAACTTCGTCGACGGATGGGATGACCCACGCATGCCGACCATTATGGGTTTACGCCGTCGTGGTTATACTCCTGAAGCAATTCGTCTTTTCTGCGAGCGCATCGGTGTCTCTAAAGCAGACTCTCGTATTGATTACAACATTCTTGAGCAAGCTTTACGCGACGATCTAGATCCTAAGGTAGATCGTGCCGTCGCCGTGCTTGACCCTATCAAGTTGATTATTACCAACTACCCCGAGGGTCAATCAGAGATGTGCCAAGCACCAAAGCATCCGCACAATCCTGAACAAGGTACGCGCGAATTCCCATTTAGTCGTGAGCTCTGGATTGAGCGCGATGACTTTATGGAAAATCCGCCTAAAAAGTATTTCCGTCTTTTCCCTGACAATATGGTCCGCTTAAAATACGGTTATATTGTTAAATGTACCGGTTTCAAAAAGGACGACAACGGTGAGGTAGTTGAGGTTTACGCCGAGTATCTACCTGATACTAAGAGCGGCACCCCAGGTGCGTCCAGTGTCAAAGTAAGAGGCACCATTACTTGGGTCAGCGTAGAGCACGCTAAAGAGGTAGAGGTTAAGCTTTACGATCGACTATTTACGGTTGAAAACCCAGATAGTGGCGATCAAGACTTCCTTGAGTACATCAACCCTAACTCAGTACAAACGGTTAAAGCCTTTATTGAGCCTGGCACTGAAATCACTCCGGGTGCTCGTTGGCAGTTTGAGCGCTTAGGCTATTTCTATGTTGACGGTGATGACAGTAGCGACGATGGCTTAGTTATTAATCGCAGTACGACCCTACGCGATAACTGGGTATAGATTTAATTCATTTTTAAATGGACATAAGTGTGAGTAATCAAGCAGCATCGGCTTTGCAATTAAAGGGCGGTTTTATTTATACCCTTCGTTTAATTCTGCAAACCAATGACATTGAACAAATCAAAGCCTCACTAGAAGATAGGCTTGCCAAAACTGGTAGCCTCTTCTTAAATGAGCCTTTAATTATTGATGTCAACCAAATCGAATCCCCTTTGGCTTGGGCTGAGCTTATTGACTTCTTAGAAAGTAAAAAGCTACCTGTTATCGGAGTGAGCGCTCAAGGCGAGCTTCTAGAGCAAGCTGAGGGTCGAGGTCTCTACATCATTGATGTAGATAATTTACCTACTCGCGAAGCTCCAGAGCCTAGCCCGACTACAGAGCCTGTGGTACTCGAGACTGTTCAACAGCAACAAGCTGCCGCCGCTCAAGAAAAAGAGCATCGCAAACAAGCACCTGAGGAATCGTCTAATCCAACCATGGTATTAAAACGTCAACTCCGATCGGGTCAACGTGTTTATGCACGCAATGCCGACCTAATCGTGATTGGTGCAGTAAGCCCAGGCGCAGAAATTATTGCTGACGGCAATATCCATGTCTACGGCCCCTTGCGTGGTCGAGCCATTGCAGGAGCCCGCGGCAATACCGCTGCTCGTATATTTACCTCACACTTAGATGCAGAATTAGTGGCAATTGCTGGTATTTATCGTTTGATAGATCAGGATTTCTCACCAGAAATCCACAAACAACCGGTCATTATCGAATTAGAGCATGAGTCGCTTCTCTTTCACCATGGTGAGGATTTTAATTAATAACCGAAAAAACTATATGCAATAATGTATTACACGAATATCTGAGCATACACACTGACTTTATTTTCGGTTAAGATAATATCCAAATTTTTATCAATAGGAACCTTTATGGCACGTATTATTGTTGTAACTTCTGGAAAAGGTGGCGTCGGTAAAACCACAACAAGCGCTAGCTTTGCTGCAGGCCTAGCCATGCGCGGTCACAAAACTGCGGTTATCGACTTTGACGTAGGTTTACGTAACCTAGACTTAATCATGGGCTGCGAGCGTCGCGTAGTTTATGACTTCATTAATGTTATTAGTGAGGAAGCCACTCTTAATCAAGCCCTTATTAAAGACAAACAGCTCGACAATTTATACATTTTGCCAGCATCTCAAACCCGTGACAAAGACGCCTTAACTAAAGAGGGTGTGGGTAAGGTCCTAGATGATCTTAAAGAAATGGGTTTTGAGTACATTATCTGTGACTCCCCTGCCGGTATTGAGGCGGGCGCTCTCATGGCTGCTTACTATGCTGACGATGCCTTAGTAGTAACTAACCCAGAGGTATCATCTGTACGTGACTCAGACCGTATTTTAGGTATCCTTTCATCTAAATCTAAGCGCGCTGAGGAATCATTAGAGCCTGTCCAAGAGCACTTAGTGGTTACTCGCTATAACCCAAAGCGTGTTGAAGACGGCGATATGCTCTCCATTGAGGATATCGAGGATATATTACGCATTAGCCTAATTGGTGTCGTTCCTGAATCTGACGATGTAATCCAAGCCTCTAACACAGGTACTCCTGTTATTCACATAGCAGATAGTAATGTGGCTCAGGCCTATAGCGATATTGTTGCTCGCTACTTAGGTGAAGATAAACCCATGCGTTTTACGACCGCTGAAAAGACAGGTTTATTCAAGCGTATTTTCGGAGGTAAGTAAACCAATGTCTTTACTTAAATTACTACTAGGCGAAAGAAAAAAGTCACAGTCAGCAAAAATCGCAAAAGAGCGAATTAGTTTCGTTTTAGTGCGTGACGCTAATGACGGTCCTGACTTTTTACCTCAATTACAAAAAGAGCTAATTGAGGTTATCTCTAAATACGTTAAAGTTAACTCTGAAGACATTCAAGTATCATTAGATAAACAAGATAACTTAGAGGTACTTGAGGTTAAAATTGAGATGAGTCAAGATGAAATTAACGCTGCAATCGAGTCTAAGAAAAATCAAGATGCTTAATTAGACCTATAGCAATTTTTCAATCATCATAAAAATAGCCAGATAATTTTATAAAATTTATCTGGCTATTTTTATGTGGTTTTAGTATTAGCTTATTGCTTATTTACCTACTTGGTTACCGATAACACCACCAACTGCAGCGCCACCTACTGTACCCCAAGCACTACCACCAGTCATTAATGCGCCTGCACCACCGCCAATGGCAGCACCAGCTACCGTACTTTTATCACGAGTTGACATATGACCACACGCGGTTAGACTACCTAGTAATGCTGCAACAATAAAATATTTTCCGATTGTAGTTTTCATTGTTAGCCACCTCTCTTATATTAAAAATTGAACCAATAATTAAAATAACAAGTTCAAACTCTCGTTATTTACATTAATGTCTTTACAATAACTCAAAGCGCAGATTAATACTATTTAAATAATTATATAAATGTATCTATTTGAAAAAGATTAACTAGCTACGTGAAAGAGAGTGAGATATTTATACAGTCAAAAGTGAGATATTTGGTGGGATAAGACGGGATAAGGTGGGAAGTGTCGGGATAAGATTGTAATAGTGT